>NZ_JBSGET010000174.1:0-15371 GCF_053603035.1 Kitasatospora sp. NPDC004272
GCCAGTCCGAGGGCCGGGGCCAGTCCGGTCCAGTCGCCGGTGAGGGCGGCAGGTCCGCACCGGCACCGCGGGTTCGGGGGAGCGGGCCGTCAGTTGACGATGTTGTCGACGTCCTTGAGGGCCTGCTTCCAGGCGCCGTCCGGGTCGGCCTTGCCCTGCTCGACGGAGGTCAGCGCGTTGCCGAGGGCGGTGCCGATCTCCGCGCCGTGCGCGCCGAGCGGCTGCGGGTTCAGGTCGCGGGCCGACTGGGAGAAGATCTTGCCGGTCGGGGCGTTGTTGAACAGCGGGTCGGTGTGCTCGGCGATGTCGGGCTGGCTCCACAGCGCCTGGTCGGAGGGGAAGTAGCCCTTCTCCTTGAAGAGCCGGGCCTCCTGCTCGGGGGCGGTGAGCCACTTGGCCAGCTCGGCGGCGGCCTTGGTGTGCTTGCCGGACTTCGGGACGGTCAGGTAGGAGCCGCCCCAGTTGCCGCCGCCGCCGGGGACCCGGGCGATGTCCCACTTGCCGCCGTCGGTGGGCGGGTTGCCCTTGAACTCGTAGCTCATCCAGGCCGGGCAGGCGACGGTGGCGAACTGGCTCTTCTGGAAACCGGTGTCCCAGGCGGGGGTGAACGCCTGGATGCCCGCCGACTGGCCGTCCTTGATGGCGCCGGCCACCAGGTCGAAGGACTGCTTGACGGCCGGGTTGGAGGTCACCACGACCTTGCCGTCGGCGTCGTAGACGCCCTGCGGGGCCTGGGCCAGGATCGCGCTGAACAGGTTGCCGCCGCTGTCGAACCAGCGGACGTCCTTGTTCGGGCTGTTGGCGAGGAACTGCTTGCCGGCGGCCAGGTAGGACGGCCAGTCCTTCATCAGCGCGCCGACCGCCTCGCGGTCGGTGGGCAGGCCCGCGGCCTGGAACAGGTCGCTGCGGTAGCACAGCGCCATGCCGCCCATGTCGGTGCCCAGGCCGAACAGCACCTTGCCGTCCGGGCTGGAGGCGGGGGCGGTCTTGGACGGCACCCACTGGTCCTTGCTGACGCCGTTGTCCAGGAAGTTGAGGAACTTCCCGGCCTCCGGCTGGAAGCCCGCGACCTGCCCGATCTCGATCGCCTCGATGTCGGCGGTGCCGGAGCCGGCCAGCAGGTGGGCGTGCAGGTTCTGGTGGTGCGCGCCCATGTCGGCGCGGTTCTCCTTGATGGTGACGTTCGGGTGCGCCTGCTCGTACTCCTTGTACAGGTCCGCGTAGCCGAAGTCGGAGAACAGGTTCACCGTGAGGGTGACCTTGGCGTTCGGGTCCTCGTCCGCGGACGAGCTGCCGCCGCTGCTGGAGCAGGAGGTCGCGGCGGTCAGGGACAGCACCAGCAGCGCCGAAGCGGCGAGCAGGCGGCCTCTCGGGCCGGTGCGGGGCAGGGAAACGGGCATGGAACGGCTCCTCGCGGGGGATGGCGTGATGAGACCCCGGAGACCGCTCATTGGGAGAGCGCTCTCCCGGGGTGGCATCCGGAGCTTGGCCGCTCCAGCCACCCCCCGTCAAGGGGTTGGCGTGCAGAACATGAGCGCCGCACCTGGGGTTTGGTGAAATTTCGCCGACGAACCAGTTGTCATCGCCCTTGACACGGATGAAACAACGGGGCAACCATCACTGGCGTAGTGAGAGAGCGCTCTCCCTGATCCGGGCACCGACCCTCGACGGTGCCGCCCCCACCCCACCCGATCGGGAGCCCCGATGCCCGCCCCACCCCTGCGCACCCCCCGGCCGCTGTCGCGGCCGACCACGTCCGCACCCCCCGTCCGCACCCTGGCCGCGGCCCTCGCCGCCGCCCTGGTCGCCGCCCTGGTCCTGCTGCTGCCCGCCACCCGGGCCCAGGCCGCCCCCGTCCTGCTCTCCCAGGGCAAGACCGCCACCGCCTCCAGCACCGAGAACTACGGCACCCCCGCGTCCAACGCGGTCGACGGCGACACCGGAACCCGCTGGTCCTCGGCGGCTTCCGACCCGCAGTGGCTGCAGGTCGACCTCGGCGCCCCCGCCGCGCTCAGCTCCGTCACCCTGCGGTGGGAGGCGGCGTACGCGAAGGGCTACCAGATCCAGCTGTCCACCGACGGCACCACCTGGACCACCGCGTACACCACCGCCAACGGCGCCGGCGGCACCGAGACCGTCCCGGTCACCGGCACCGCCCGCTACGTGCGGATGAACGGCACCGCCCGGGCCACCGGCTACGGCTACTCGCTCTGGGAGTTCCAGGTCTACGGCGCCACCGGCGGCGGCGACCAGGGCTGCACCACCGCGAACGCGGCCAAGGGCAGGACCGCCACCGCCTCCTCCACCGAGAACTACGGCACCCCCGCCTCCAACGCCGTGGACGGCGACGCGAACACCCGCTGGTCCTCGGCCGCCGCCGACCCGCAGTGGCTGCAGGTCGACCTCGGCTCCGCGCAGAGCGTCTGCGGCACCTCGGTCACCTGGGAGAGCGCCTACGCCAAGGCGTACCGGATCCAGCTCTCCACCGACGGCACCACCTGGAACGACGCCTGGACCACCGCCAACGGCGCCGGCGGCACCGAGAAGCAGGACTTCACCGGCACCGCCCGCTACGTCCGGCTGTACGGCACCGCCCGGGCCACCGGCTACGGGTATTCCGTCTGGGAGTTCCAGGTGTTCACCGGCGGCGGCAGCAGCTCCAGCCCGAGCCCGAGCTCCAGCCCCAGCCCGAGCAGCAGCCCCACCGGCACCACCCCGCCCGGCAACTGGAACACCGTCTTCAGTGACAACTTCGCCGGCGGCTCCGGCAGCGCCCCCTCCGGCACCAACTGGACGGTCCGCACCGGCACCTCGGAGCCCGGCGGCGCCGCCAACTGGGGCACCGGCGAGATCCAGAACGACACCGCCAACCCCGCCAACGTCGCCATCGACGGCAACGGCCACCTCAACCTGACCGCCGTCCGCGACGGCGCCGGCAACTGGACCTCCGGCCGGGTGGAGAGCAAGCGCGGCGACTTCGCCGCCCCCGCCGGCGGACAGCTGCTGATCTCCGCGCAGATCAAGCAGCCCGGCGTCGCCGACGGCACCGGCTACTGGCCGTCCTTCCGCGCCATCGGCGCGAACGACCGCAGCGGCGGCTGGCCGAGCACCGGCGAGACCGACATCCTGGAGGACGTCAACGGCCGCAGCCAGACCTCCGCCACCCTGCACTGCGGCACCGCCCCCGGCGGCAACTGCAACGAGTACAACGGCATGACCAGCGGACTCGCCTCCTGCCCCGGCTGCCAGAGCGACTACCACACCTACAGCCAGGTCATCGACCGCACCGTCAGCGACGAGCAGATCCGCTGGTACCTCGACGGCCGGCAGATCTGGCAGGTCAACGAGTCCCAGGTCGGCACCACCGACTGGAAGAACGCCGTCGACCACGGCTTCAAGCTGGTCTTCAACCTCGGCATCGGCGGCTCCTTCCCCGACAGCGTCTGCGGCTGCACCACGCCCAGCGCCACCACCACCTCCGGCGGCGCGCTGTCCATCGGCACCGTCACCGTCGCCACCACCACCGGCACCGCCCCCGCGGCGCTCACCGACCCGGCCGTCCCCACCGGCAAGAACACCGTCAAGGTCACCGGCGGCCAGGGCAACTGGGCGCTGAGCGTCAACGGCCAGCCCTACCAGCTCAAGGGCGTCACCTGGGGCCCGGCCCAGTCCACCGCCGACGCGCACATGCGCGACCTGAAGGCGATGGGCGTCAACACCCTGCGCACCTGGGGCACCGACGCGGCCAGCAAGCCGCTGCTGGACGCCGCCGCCGCGTACGGCATCAAGGTGGTCAACGGCTTCTGGCTCAACCAGGGCGCCGACTACGTCAACGACACCGCCTACAAGAACAGCACCCTCGACTCCATCAAGCAGTGGGTGACCACCTACAAGGACCACCCCGGCACCCTGATGTGGGACGTCGGCAACGAGGTCATCCTCACCACCCAGGACCACGCCTACAACGGCGCCACGGTGGAGCAGGAGCGCGTCGCCTACGCCAAGTTCGTCGAGCAGGTCACCCAGGCCATCCACGCCATCGACCCCGACCACCCGGTCACCTCCACCGACGCCTACACCGGCGCCTGGCCGTACTACAAGCAGTACGCCCCCAGCCTCGACCTGCTGGCCGTCAACTCCTACGGCGCGGTCTGCAACGTCAAGCAGGACTGGATCAACGGCGGCTACAACAAGCCGTACATCGTCACCGAGTCCGGCGACGCCGGCGAGTGGGAGGTCCCGAACGACGCCAACGGCGTCCCGACCCAGCCCACCGACACCCAGAAGCGCGACGGCTACACCAGCGCCTGGAACTGCATCTCCGGCCACACCGGCGTCGCGCTCGGCGCCACCATCTTCAACTACGGCACCGAGAACGACTTCGGCGGCACCTGGTTCAACCTGATCCCCGGCGGCTGGAAGCAGCCCGCGTACTACTCCGTCGCCAAGTCCTACGGCGGCAGCGCCAAGGACGGCAACACCCCGCCGGTGATGCCGAGCCTGACGTTGAGCAAGACCGCCGACGTCCCGGCCGGCGGCACCTTCACCGTCAGCTCGCCCGCCACCGACCCCGACGGCGACCTGGTCCGCTACCAGCTGTACTACAGCTCCAAGTACGTGGACGGCGGCACCGGCTTCAGCCAGGTCCGCTTCACCCAGACCGGCGACGGCCAGTTCACCGTCACCGCGCCCAAGACCCTGGGCGTCTGGAAGGTCTACGTCTACGCCTACGACGGCCACGGCAACGTCGGCATCGAGTCCAAGTCCTTCCGGACCGTCGCCCCGACGCCCAGCGGCACCAACGTCGCCAAGGGCAAGCCCACCACCGCCTCGACCTACCAGGCCGTCGGCAACGGCGCCCCCTACCCGCCGTCCAACACCACCGACGGCAACTGGTCCACCCGGTGGGCCAGCGAGTGGGCCGACCCGCAGTGGCTCCAGGTCGACCTGGGCCAGAGCACCTCGTTCAAGCACGTGCAGCTCGGCTGGGAGTCCGCGTACGGCAAGGCGTACCAGATCCAGACCTCCAACGACGGCACCAACTGGACGACCGTCTACACCCAGGCCAACGGCACCGGCGGCATCGACGACATCGACGTCAACGGCAGCGGCCGCTACGTCCGGGTCAACATGACCCAGCGCGGCACCGCCTACGGCTACTCGATGTACGAGTTCGGCGTCTACGCCTGACCCGCCGCCAGTAGTGAAGGGGCGTCCGGCCCGTGCCACCGGACCGGACGCCCCCCACCCCCACAGACCCCCGGTGCCGCGCGGCTGGGAGCGCCGCGCGGCACCGGGTCCCCCACCCACCCTTCCTCTTCCGGAGGTCCGATGAAACACCGCACCTCGCGCGGCGCGCCCCACCGCACCGCGCTCGCCGGTGCCGCCGCCGCGATCCTCGCGGCCGGCGCCCTCACCGGCGGCGTCCTCACCCAGTCGGCCGCTGCGGCGTCCGACCCGCTGATCAGCCAGTCCAAGCCGGTCACCGCCTCGTCCGTGGAGAGCGCCAACTTCCCCGCCGCGGCCGTCGCCGACAACAACCTCGCCACCCGCTGGGCCAGCGCCTGGACCGACTCCCAGTGGATCCAGATCGACCTGGGCGGCACGGCGAGCATCAGCCACGTCGAGCTGGACTGGGAGGCCGCGTACGCCAGCGGCTACCAGGTGCAGACCAGCAACGACGCCACCAACTGGAACACCCTCTACACCACCACCAACGCCACCGGCGGCACCCAGCAGCTCGACGTCAACGGCAGCGGACGGTACGTCCGGCTGAACCTCACCAAGCGCGGCACCCAGTACGGGTTCTCGCTGGAGGAGTTCAAGGTCTACGGGCAGGTCTCCACGTCCGGCGGCGGCTCCGGCTACATCCTGGCCAACCCCCAGGTCACCGGCACCACCCCGGCCACCGGGAACCCGCCGCACGCCTACTTCCACGAGTTCCAGGCCAACTGCACGGCCACCCACGACCTGCCCGACGACCCGATCGTCTACCCGGGCAAGCCCGGCGCCTCCCACATGCACACCTTCATGGGCGCCCTCAACACCAACGCCAACTCCACCCTGGAGTCGTTGCAGGCCAGCACCACCAGCTGCCTCGCCCCCGGCGACAAGTCCGGCTACTGGATGCCCACCATGTACGACGGCAACACCCCCGTCGACCCGGTCGGCCTGCAGACCATCTACTACAAGAGCGGCATCAACGACTACACCGCCGTCCGCCCGTTCCCGGCCGGCCTGCGGTTCGTCGTCGCCAGCCCGAACGACAGCGCCACCGACTTCGCCACCCACCCCGGGTACGTGGCCGGCTGGGAGTGCGGCACCAGCTACCGCACCTCCGACCTGCCCACCGAGTGCCCCGGCGGCGGCCAGATCGGCGTCCGCTTCCAGGCCCCCAGCTGCTGGAACGGCCTGTACCTGGACACCCCCGACCACAAGAGCCACATGGCCTACCCCATCGACGGCGTCTGCCCCGCCGACCACCCGGTCGCGCTGCCGATGATCGAGTTCAAGATGGCCTTCCCGGCCAACCTGGACCACCTCGCCCAGCTCCACCTCTCCAGCGGACGGGGCTTCTCCTTCCACTACGACTTCTTCAACGCCTGGGACGCTCCGACCCTGGCCGCGATGGTCAACCACTGCATCGTCGGTGGCCTGCAGTGCGACCCCCGGGGCTACGACCAGAACCAGCCCGGCAAGGGCGCGGCGCTCAACGAGCAGTACCTTCTGCCGTAAGCCCTGAGCCGTAGCCACACCGCGGAACACCGGCCCCGCCGCCACGGACCCCACATCCGGCGGCGGGGCCGGCCCGCGCCCCACCCCACGGAGGACCACCGATGAGGCTTCGCCGCACCGCCGCGCCGCTCCTGCTGCCCCTGCTCGCCGCCGTCGGCTGCGGGTCCGCCGCGGCCCCCGCCGCGCCCCCGCCCGCCCACGCGTCCGCGAGCCCGTCCGCCGCGGCGCCCTCGTCCAGCGCGCCCGACCGGCCCTCCGACGCCACCTCGATGATCTGCAACCCGTACTTCCGGCAGGAACTCGCCGGCGCCCTCGGCACCGACATCACCCAGCCGCTCGCCCCCACCTGGGCCCAGCGGGTCTACAGCTGCGAGTACCGCTACCCGGCCGGCAGCATGACGCTCTCGGTCAAGGAACTCCCCGACGCCGCCACCGCCCTCGCCCAGTACGACGGCCTGCGCGGCAGCGCCGGCGCCGTCACCGACCTGAACGGCCTCGGCGAGGCCGCCTACAAGCGCGCCGACGGCACCACCGTGGTCCGCAAGGACAGCTTCGTGCTCACCGTCGACGTCGCCAAGCTGCCCGAGACCTTCGGCACCCCGCCGCGCAGCCGCGCCGACGTCGCCGTGATGACCGCCACCACCGTCATGATCTGCTGGCAGGAGCACAGTTCGTGACCGGACGCGGCCGCCCGCTGCCGACCGCCCGCGACCGGGGGAACGCCCCCGGCCGCGGGCCCGGGCACGCCCAGGGACGGCCGGCCGACCAGGTTTCGGAACGTGCTGGGAGAGCGCTCTCCCAGCGTGCTATAAAGGGCCCCATGAGCAGCGAAGCCCTCAAGCGCGCCAGCACCCTGGAGGACGTGGCGCGGGTCGCGGGCGTCTCCCGGGCCACCGTCTCCCGCGTCATCAACGGCGTCCGCAACGTCGACCCCGCCATCCAGGAAGCCGTCCGCCAGGCCATCGCCCGCACCGGCTACGTCCCCAACAGCGCCGCCCGCTCCCTGGTCACCCGGCGCACCGGAGCCCTCGCCCTGGTCATCTCCGGCAGCGACGCCCCCGAGACCCCCGACCACCACGTCGGCGGCGAGATCTTCGCCGACCCGTTCTTCGGACGCGTCGTCAGCGGCGTCTTCACCGGCCTGCGCCCGCTCGACCTGCACCCCGTCCTGATGCTCGCCGACAGCGCCGAAGCCCGCGACAAGGCACTCACCTACCTGCGGCAGGGCAACGCCGACGGCGCCATGGTCGTCTCCACCCACAGCCGCGACCCGCTCCCCGCCCAACTGCTCGCGGCCGGCATCCCCACCGTCCTGTTCGGCCGCCCCCCGACGCCGCTCTCGCTCTCCTGCGTCGACCTCGACAACCGCGAGGGCGGCCGGATCGCCGCCGACCACCTCACCGCCCGCGGCCGACACCGCGTCGCCGCCATCTCCGGACCGCTCGGCGTCCGCGCCGCCCGCGACCGCCTCTCCGGCTTCCGGGAAGCCATGGCCGACCACGGCATCCACCAACTCCCGCACGTCGAAGGCGACTTCACCCGCGAGGACGGCGAGCGCGCGATGACCTCGCTGCTGCGCCGCTACCCCGACCTGGACGGCGTCTTCGCCGCCAACGACCTGATGGCCCAGGGCGCCCTGGCCGTCCTGGCCGACCACCGGCGGCGCGTCCCCGAGGACATCGCGGTGATCGGCTTCGACGACTCCTCCGCCGCGACGGCCGGCCGGCCCCACCTCACCACCGTCCGCCAGCCGGTCGAGGAGATGGCCGCCGAGATGACCCGCGTCCTGCTCGACCACCTCGCCCGACCCGGCCGCGCCGCCACCACCGTCCTGTTCGAACCGACCCTGATCGAGCGCCAGTCCGCCTGAGCGGCGGGGCGTCCGAGCGGCGGGGCGTCCGGGTAGCGGGGCGTCCGAGCGGACGGCCGTCGGTCGGGAGGGCGGCGGACCTCCGGGTCTCAGCCCCGGCCGAAGCTCCCCGCGGGGAAGGCGCCCGCGGCCCGGAGGGTGCGGGAGAACTCGCCGGCCAGTTCGGTCAGGCGGGCGGTGGCGGTCGGCCCGAGGTGGGCGTACGGGGCGGCGTCCAGGCGGTCGGTGAGCGCCTCGGCCTCGTCGCGCAGGGCCGCGCCCGCCGGGGTGAGCTCGCCCGCCCCGTCCAGCAGTCCGCGGGCGCGCAGGTCGTCCCGGGCGGCGTCCCACTGCTGCGCGGACCACCCCCGGGTCCGCTTGAGCAGCGCCGAAGTCGGCCCCGTACCGGTCGCGTTGTGCAGGACCAGCGCTTCGAGGCCGGACAGCTCGGCGACCGCCAGGGCGACGAGGTGGCCGTCGCCCCGGTGCTCGCGCAACAGCGTCGCGGCGTGCCACAGGGCCAGGTGCGGTTCCTCCGGCACCGGGAGGTCGGCGTTGGCGGCGTACAGCGGCCGCCCCTCCCGGTGGCCGGCTTCGGCGGCGCGCACCGCGAGTCCGGCGGCCTCGGCCATCCGCGCGGAGGCGATCGCCTCCGGCCCGAGCAGCCGCCGGAGCGTCCGGTCCGCGCCGCGCAGCCGTGCCGCGAGCACCGCCTCCGGCGTGGTGACGGCCCAGGCGGCGGGGAGGTGCCGCCGCACGTGCTCGTGGTCGAAGTTGTAGAACGCCGCCGTGACGGTCCCCGGGCCGACGGCCCCGAGCGGCGCGGCGCGGCCCGCGAGGTAGGACACGGCCCCGGGTTCCAGTCCGAGCGCCGCGTACTCGTCCTGCGGCTCGGGCGCGAAGTAGCCCGCGGTGTGCAGGGGGTTGACGGCGTGGTGGCAGCGGCGGCCCGCGGGCGCCTCGATGGTGGTCATGTGGTGGTGCTCCGGTGCTCGGGTGGGTCGGTGATCGGTGGGTCGGGCGGACGGTCTGTCAGCCGGACGGGTGATCGGTCGGTGGGGTCGGGCGGATGCTTCGTCACCCGGACGGGTGATCGGTCAGTCGGTCAGTCGGTCAGTCGGTCAGTCGGTCAGTCGGTCTGTGGGTCGGGCTGGAGTCCGGCCGCGGTCCGGCCGAGGTGCCGGGTCAGGAGGGCGGCCGCGGCGTCGGCGTCGCGGGCGAGTGCCGCCTCCTCCAGGGCGCGGTGCTCCGCGACCGCGTCCCGTTCGGGAGTGCGGTGCGCCGACCAGCGGCGGGCCAGTTCGCTCGCGGTCCACAGGCGGTCGAAGGTCTCCAGCAGGACGGGGTTGCCGCACCCCTCCAGCAGGGTGCGGTGGAAGACCCGGTGCGCCTCGGCCCAGGCGTCGCTGTAGTTCCGGCCCTCCTGCGGCAGGTACTCCGGCGTGCGGGCCAGCCGGTGGTGCGCGCTGCGCACGCGGGCCTCCCAGTCGAGGTCGCCGCGTTCGACGCTCATCCGCAGCACGGCCGGTTCGACCGTCCGGCGGGCCTCCGCGACCTCCTGCCAGCGGCGGTCGGAGAGGGCCGGGACGGCGAAACCGCGGTTGGGCAGCCGGTCGGCGAGGCCCTCGCCGACCAGCCGGACGAGCGCCTCGCGGACGACGGCCAGGCTCACGCCCTGCTCCCGGGCGAGGGCCTGGGGCTTGAGCGCCTCGCCCGGGGCGTGGTCCCCGCGCATGATCGCGTCCCGCAGGCGGGCGTGGGCCTGCTCGGAGAGCATCTGCTTCTCGGGCTGCTCGTGCTTTTCGAACTGCTCGTGCTGCTCACGCTGCTGGGGCGGCTCGTGCTGCTCGGCGGGGAGCGGGGCGCTGCGGTCGGGTTTCGAGGCCATGCGGAAATGATAGACGATCGAAGAAATAATCGATTATCGACTCCGCGATCGATCGTACGGTGGGGGTGAGGGGCCGGGCGCGGAACGCCGACGCCCGTACGCCGCCGACCCGGTGCGGGTCTGGCGGCGTACGGGCGTCGGGGCGGCCGGCGCGGCCGGGGTCACCAGACGGGGGCGACCAGGGCTCCGGTGGCGGCGTCGCGGACGGTGATGGCCTCGACCGGGCACATCTCGGCGGCCTCGGTCAGTTCCGCCGAGCCCCCGGTGGCCGGACGGGTGGGCAGGGCGCGGCCGTTGGGGGCGAGGGCGAGGTCGGCGGGGGCCGTGCGGGCGCACAGGCCGCTGCCGATGCAGCGGGCCTGGTCGACCGCCACGACCAGCTGCGGGGCGTCGCTCACCAGGCCACCTCCAGGCGCAGCGGGCTGCGGGTGAGCAGACCGGTGCGCCACTCGATCCGGTCGACGGGGGTGGCCAGCCGCAGGTCGGGCAGGGCGCGGGCGAGGTGGTGCAGGCCGAGCTCCAGCTCCATCCGGGCCAGCCAGGCGCCCAGGCAGTGGTGCGGTCCGGCGCCGAAGGTCAGCGACGGGGTGCCGAGCGGGGCGAACAGGTCGAGCGGGCCCGGCGGGTAGACCTCCGGGTCGGCGTTGGCGGCGGTGGTGTCGGCGGCGACGATCGCACCCGCCGGGATGGTGACCCCGCCGATCTCCAGGTCGGCGGTGGCCCGGCGCAGCTGGCCGGGCGCGTTGGTGCGGTCGCCGAGCGGGACGGTGCGCAGGATCTGCTCGGTCGCGGCGGCCGCGGCGGCGAGGTCCGCGCCGATCCGCCGCCAGGCCCCGGCGTCCCGCTCCGCCGGGCCCGTGCGGTCCGGGGCCGCCCCGGCGCGGTCAGGGTGGCCCGGGTGTTCCGCGCGGTCCGGGTCGAGCAGGTAGACCAGCGCGTTGCCGAAACTCGTCATGGTGGTCTCGTGCCCGGCGATCACCAGCCCGATGGTGAGCGAGGTGATCTGGGCCTCCGTCATGCCGCCGGTCTGGTCGGCGGCCTGCACCAACGAGCTGACCAGGTCCTCGCCCGGGTTCTTCCGCCGCTCCACCACCAACTGGTGCCCGAACTCGCCGAACTCCCGGATCGCCACCCCGATCTCCTCGGCGCTGTACGCCGTGGTCGACAGCGCGTGGTCGCTCCAGCGGCCCAGCCGTTCGGTGTCCAGCCCCTCCAACTCCATCAGCCGGCTGATCACCCGCACCGGCAGCGGCTTGGTGAGCGCCCCGACCACCTCGGCGGGCGAACCGGACGCGACCAGCTCGCCCACCAGTTCGCGCACCACCCCGTCCACCCAGGGCCGCCAGCGCTCCACCGCCCGTGGCGTGAAAGCGCGTTGCACGGTGCGGCGGATCGCCTGGTGCTCGGGCCCGTCGCTGTTCAGGATCGAGGACGGGTCGTCCAGGATGTTCGGCGTCAGCACGGTCGGCGGGGCGTCCGGCGCGTACAGCGAGGACCGGCCCAGGTTCGGGTGGGCGAGCGCCTGCCGGACGTCCGCGTGCCGGGTCAGCACCCACACCGGCGTCCCGGTCGGCAGTGCGGCCAGCCGGGGCGGACCGGCCTCGGAGCGCAGCAGGCAGTGCAGCGGCACCAGCGGCACGGTCGCCGCCGTCGGCGCGTTCGGTGCCGCCGGGTGCGCGCCGGTCGGGTCGGTGGTCGGTTCGGCGGTCATCGGTCCTCCTGGTGGGACGCCTGCGGGGCCGGGGCCGCCGCCGGGCGGCGGCCCCTCACCTCCGACCGTATGCGGCCGTCCGGCCCGCGCGTAGGACGCAAACCAGCCACCGCCGTCCCGGAAGATGGCCCCAACTGGCGTTCGAATCAAGGAAGTTGGTGCGAACGGTGTGGTTGTTCCGGATGGTGCAGGGGTGAGCCCGGCACGACTCGGTCGACCGGGCCGACCGGGCCGGCTCGGTCGACTCAGCCGACGACCTCGGGCAGCGGGCGCAGGAACGGCCGGTCGGCGGGCCGCAGTTCGCCGAGCGGACCGGCCGCGCGCAGCACCACGTCCAGTACGGCGTCCGGGTCGCAGGCGTAACCGCCGCTCGCCCAGGCCGCGTTGGCCTCCACGACGGCCCAACCCGACTCGGTGCGGCCGAGGTCGACCACGGCGGCGCTCGGCAGCGCGGCCGGGCCGGTGGCCGCGGCCAGCACGTCGGCGGCGAACGCCAGCAGCTCCGCGCCGTCCGGCCCCGCGCCGTCCGGCCCCGCGCCGGGCGATCCCGTTGCGGCGATGGCGAGTTCGCCGTCCAGGGCGTAGCGGGAGGCGGTGCGCACCGCACCGTCCAGGACGAACAGGCGGTACTCCGAGACGAACCGGACCACCTCGCTGACCAGCACCGGCGTTTCGCCGTCCAGCAGTTCGGGCCCGGGGAGCCCGGCGCCGTCCCGGTACACCCGGGCGGCGAAGTGCTTGTCGGCCGGAGCCTTCACGAAGGCCGGACCCGAGCGCCCGCGCGCCTCGGCGAGCGTGGTCAACTCGACCCGACGGCCGGTCACCCGGCGCGGTAGCGCGGCCAGCCAGCCGTCGGCGGGCTCCAGCGGGGCGATCCCCAGCTCCCGCCCGACCGCATCGGTGAACAGCGGCCCGCCGTACAGGTGGACCGGTGTCCCGGTCAGCTCGTGCGGCGCCCGCCAGGAAGCGGCGGTGAACGCCCGTAGCCCGCGCCGCCCGGCGGCGGTGCGCAGTTGCAGGCCGGTCTCGTTGATCCGGGGAGCGAGGAGCAGGGCGCTGGACATGCGGGTGAGCATGCCAGCCACGGGACGCCGCCCACCAGGGGTTTTCCCGGACGGCGGGGCCGGCGGGGGAGGGGCTGGGAGGGGCGGCGGGGCGGACGGATCAGCCGACGGCGGACGGGTCGGCCGTGGCGGCCGTGGCGGCCGGGAAGAGGTGTTGGACGGCGGCGACCACCACGGCCCGGCGCTCGGCCGGGAAGGCGGCGCGCTGCTCGGCGTCGGCGGGCAGGAACTCGGACCGTCCGGCCCGGGCGGTGGCGAGCCGGTTGAGCAGGACCAGGACGTCCAGCGGGTCCCAGGGCGGGTCGAGCCGCCCCGCCCGCCGGGCCAGGCGGCCCGGGGGCGGCGCCGGTCGTCAGGGGCCGGGGCGGCGGGCGGCCGGGCGTCGCGCAACTCCGGGCGGGGGAGCACCTCGACGTACACGACGCGCCCGTCGACCACGTCCAGCGTCAGCGGGCCCCGCTCCGGCAGCAGCGGCACGCAGCGGTGGCCGGGGCCGTACGGCGTGCCGGGGCCATACGGCGTGCCGGGGGCGTGCGCCGCGGTGCGGAAGCTCCGGCAGGAATCGTCCCCGCAGGTGCAGGGCGCGACGAGCCGCAGTCCCCGGACCCCGGCCGCCGGCGCGGCCTCGCGCTCGCCCAGTGCCGCGTCAGGCGACCTTTGCCGTGAAGGAGCGGCGGTGGTTCCTCCTCGTTCACGGGACGCGACGGCAACAGCGCGCCCGGACCGTCCGCACCCCGAAAACGCGCCGCCCACCGGTGCGCGGACGGCTCGCGGCCCGCGTCACGGTTCGCGGCGCATCGCCAGGCGCGGCCAGCGGTCCAGCCCGTGGGCCGCCTCGCGGGCGCGGACCTCGCGCAGGCCGGGGCCGAGGGCGTCGTCCGGCACCGGGCGGAAGCCGCAGCGGGCGTAGTACGGGGCGTTCCACGGGACGTCGGCGAAGGTGGTCAGCGTCAGGGCGGGCAGCCCCTCGGCCCGGGCCCGCACGGCGGCGTGCTCCAGCAGGGCCCGGCCGATGCCCCGGCGGGCGTGCGCGGGGTGCACCGAGACCTGTTCGACGTGCAGCGCGCCGTCGATCCGCTCGGCCAGCAGGTAGCCGGCCGGGCGGTCCTCGTCGTCCACCGCGACCCAGGCCAGGCCGGCGGCCAGGAACGGGGTCAACTCCGCGACGGAGGGCGGCTCGTCGTCCGCGACCGCGGCCATCCCGACCTCGCGGAAGCACTCGCCCGCCGCCCGTTCGATCTCCTGGAGCAGCGGCAGTTCCCCGACCCGGACCTCACGTGTGCGCACCACCCCATTGTGCGCGACCCCGGCCGCGGCCGTGATCACCCGGTCCGTGACCGCCTGGTCCGTGACCACCCGGTCCGCGGGCGGGTGGTCACGGCCGTCGTCGCCGGGCGTCAGTGCTCGTGGCCGGAGCGGACGCGCTCCAGGACCTTGGGCGGGAGGTTCTCGTCGACGCCCGTGCCGGTCACGGCGATCATGTACTCGCCGTCCGCCCACAGGCAGGTGATGTCCTCGGTGGCCCGGGTGCGCGGGCTGTCCTCGGGGTCGTATCCGTTGCAGTACATCGTCCCGCCGATGCCCGAGGCGACGACGTGCGGGTGGTCGCCCCCGCTGGAGTCGACCAGGAGCGGGAGCCGGCTCCGGAACTCCGGGCTGGACTTGCCGATGACCACGCTCCAGCGCTCCTTCCGGTCGTTGCCGTTGATCGGGGAGTCGGCCTCGGCCTCCGGCACCGAGCCGTACAACGCCGCCTGGACGTCCCGCACGCCCATCATGGTGATGCCGGTGGACATCTCCTCCCACTCCGGGAGGTCGCCCCGCGCCGAACCGGCCCGGAGCGTCTCGCCCTCCACCGAACCCGGCAGCACCGGGACGTCGTCGCCGCCGAACAGCTGCGTCCCCAGCAGGATCAGGCCGCCCACCACCACGACCGCGCCCACCCCCAGGGCGATCCGCTTGCGCTTGGCCAGCACCGCCGGATCGACCGGCGCACCGACCGGCGGCAGCCCGGGGTAGACCGGAGCGCCGGGAGCGCCGGGAGCGCCGGGCGGCGCGGGCGGGACGGGCGGCAGTCCCGGGGCGGTGGGCGGAGCCGCGAACGGGCTCGCGGACGGGCTCGCG
>NZ_JBSGET010000175.1:0-15362 GCF_053603035.1 Kitasatospora sp. NPDC004272
ACCGTGCGGGGCGGCGGGCGCGCTGCCGCGCCGGAGCCGTGCCACTGGTCGAGCGGGCCCACCGCGCGGCCGACCCAACCGCCTGGCTGGGTCGGCGCGGACGGTTGGCCGGGGACCACGAGCGCAGGACCGCGCACGCCGAAGCGATGATCAAGACCGCCTTGGTCCGCCTCGTGGCCGCACGCCTCGCCGGCGAGACGGTCGAGCCGCACGGCCCCATCGAGACCGAAGCGGTCCCCGTCTCGCCGGCGACCTCAAGAACCAGCGATCACCCGATCGCCCGACACGTTCTCAGGCGAGGGCGAACTTCTGGGCGCCGGAGCCGTTGCAGTCCCAGATCTGCAGCCGGGTGCCGTTGGCGGTGGCGCCCGAGGGCGAGTCGACGCACCGGCCGGTGGTGGGGTTGGTCATGGAACCGTCGGCGTTGGCGGTCCAGTTCTGGTAGCCGCCGTTGTTGCAGGTGGCGAGCTGGAGCTTGGTGCCGTTGGCGTTGACGCCGCCCGCGATGTCCAGGCACTTGCCGAGGGTCTGCAGGGTCTGGCCGTTCCAGGTCCAGTGCTGGTCCTTGGCGCCCGACTGGCAGTCCCACAGCTGCACGGCCGTGCCGTCGCCGCCGGTGTCGTCGCCGGCCACGTCCACGCACTTGCCGCCCGGCCCGTAGATCGGGGTGCCGATGGCGAACTTCTGCGCGCCGGAGCCGTTGCAGTCCCAGATCTGCAGCCGGGTGCCGTTGGCGGTGGCACCCGAGGGCGAGTCGACGCACCGGCCGCTGGTCGGGTTGCGCAGCGAGCCGTCGCTCTGGCGCACCCAGTTCTGGTAGCCGCCGCTGTTGCAGGTGGCGAGCTGGAGCTTGGTGCCGTTGGCGTTGACGCCGCCCGCGATGTCCAGGCACTTGCCGAGGGTCTGCAGGGTCTGGCCGTTCCAGGTCCAGTGCTGGTCCTTGGCGCCCGACTGGCAGTCCCACAGCTGCACGGCCGTGCCGTCACCGCCGGTGTCGTCGCCGGCCACGTCCACGCACTTGCCGCCCGGGCCGGTGATGGTCTGGCCCGTCACCGTACCGCCGCCGCCACCGGAACCACCGCCCTTGTTGTAGACGGCGACCGAGTCGATGACCAGTTTGCCGCCGGAGACGGTGGCCGCGTTCGGGCCGCCGCCGAAGGCGTCGGGGAAGCCCCCGCCGATCGCCAGGTCGTAGATGATGAAGAACGGGTGGTCGACCGCGTTGGCCCAGGTCGTCGAGTCCACCTGGTTGGCGTTGACGGTGTAGAAGTTGTTCCCGTCCAGGTAGAACCGGATCTGCTCGGGCGCCACCGAGCGGTCGATCTCCACCGCGTAGTCGTGGAAGCCGGTCTGGCAGCCGGGGCAGGCGCGCTCGCCGGAGCCGATGCCGGTGGACTCGTTGCACGGGCCGCCCGGGTTGACGCCGCAGTGGAGGGTGCTGAAGACCGAACTGCGGCCGTTGATGTCCTCCATGATGTCGACCTCGCCGGACTTCGGCCAGGTCACCCCGTCGCGCAGCGGCGCGCCGAGCATCCAGAAGGCCGGCCAGTAGCCCGCCCCGTTGGAGGTGTTGACGTCGGGCTGCTGGAGGACGGACTCCATCCGCACCACTCCGCCCGCCGGGGCCCCGAAGGACGCCGACTGGGTCTCCACCCGGCCGGAGGTCCAGCCGCCGCGCGGGTCGGAGCCGGAGTGCAGCGCCTGGAGCACCAGGTGGCCCTGGCCGTCGTAGTAGACGTTCGAGGTGCTGCTGGTCATGGTCTCGATCTCGCCGGTGCCGAAGTTGCTGCCCGGCCCGGTGTCGTACTTCCACAGGCTCTGGTCGATGCCGGTCCCGGCCGCGCCGTTGAAGTCGTCGCTCCAGGTGAGCGAGAAGCCCGACGGCGGCGCGGGTGCCGCGACCGCGCCACCCGTCGTCGCGGTGACGGTGGCGGCCACCGTGAGCGCGACGACGGGCACCAACGAGAGCGCCCTCCTCCACCCCTGCTGTCGTGTCCGTGCCTGCTTGAGTCGCATGTGTTCAGCCTCCGAGAGAAGGATCCGATTGCGCGGGACCGGCAGGGGCCGACGGCGTCCCCGGGCCGCGCCGCGCGGGCGAAGCCGCGCCGGCCACCGGACGTCCGCCCCGCGGTTCGACACCGACACCCGGGACGGTGCCCCGACGAGCGGGCGCCGCTTCCCGAACGCGGACGCGTCCGCCCGTGGGAGCCGGGGCGGGCGACGAACGCCCCGCAGGCGTCCGGGCCGAAGTCCACCGGCGTACGCGGGGCGGGAACGGCGCACAGCACTGCGGCCGTTCCCTGGACCGGGCCGATGGAACACCAAAGCCCTTACCAGGAAGCCGAGTTGTGCAGTGCGAATTCCGAGCGGTGAACTTATTGGACTGAACCAATGAAGTCAATAGCGCATCTCGCACCCTCCTCCCGGCGGAGGCGGCGGCCTCCACCGCCGCCTCCGCCGGGTCGGCGAGGACTTTTGCCAAAGGTCTGGACGTGCGACACGGTCGATGGTTCCATGCCGTTCTGTTCGCTCGTTGCAACGTTGGAATGAGCGGTGCAGGCAGATTCCCGCCCCCGCCCCGGACCTCCAGGCCACCACCGCTCCACCGCTCCACCGCTCCAGCACGGTCGAGGATCCGAAGTCCCTGGCCGGTCGCCCACCTTCCCCACCCCACCGGAGAGCGGACCATGGTGAGTCCCGAGAGCCTCGGCTCCCCCCGTGCAGCTCACCGCCACCCGCTCCGTGTACACCCTCAGCAGCGGCGGGGTGACCCTCACGGTCACCTTCTTCTCCCCCGTCGACCTCGGCAACCTGCAGCGCCAGTCGGTGCCGCTCAGCTACGTCACCGTGCAGGCGGCGAGCAGCGACGGGCGCGCGCACAGCGTGGACGTCCACGTCGACGTCTCCGACGAGTGGGTGCACGGCGACAGCAGCACGCAGATCACCTGGAATCAGCAGCAGAGCGGCGGCCTGACCGTCCTCAGCGCCGAGCCCGCCGCACCGGCGGTCCTGCGGGAGGGCGACGAGCAGGCCGCTTGGGGCCGCCTGGTGCTCGCCGCGCCCACCGGCGCCAGCTGGCAGATCGGCCAGGACACCGTGGTGCGCGCCGCCTCGGCGAGCGGCGGACGCCTCGGGAGCACCGTGGACACCGACCGGCCCCGGGCGATCGACGACCGCTGGCCGGTCCTGGGCTTCAACCGGGACTTCGGCACCGTCACCCCCGGCACGCCCTCGCCCGCCTTCACCCTGTCGCTGGGCCACGTCCGCACGCCCGCCGTGAGCTACCTGGGTACGCAGCTCCAGCCGTGGTGGACGCGCTACTGGGTTTCGTGGACGGACATGGTGGCGTGGTTCGACAACGACCACGACGCCGCGCCGGCCGCCGCCACCGCCCTCGACCGGCGCGTCCACGACGACGCGGTCGCCGCCGTCGACGGGGCACCACGGGCGAGCACCACGCGGCGGTCTGCGCCCTGGCGCTGCGTCAGGCCGTGGCCGGCGCCGAGCTGGTCGACCGGGACGGCTCCCCCTGGGCGTTCCAGAAGGAGATCTCCTCCAGCGGCAACTTGTCGACCGTGGACGTGCTCCACCCGACGTTCCCGGTGTACCTGTACCTCTCCCCGCCTACCTGCGGATGCTGCTGGAACCGCTGCTGGACCACCCGGAGCACGGCGGCCGGCCCAACACCTTCGCCCAGCACGACCTGGGCCGCTCCTACCCCGACGCGGACGGGCACGACGACGGCAACGAGGAGTCGACGCCGGTCGAGGAGTCGGCGAACACGCTCATCATGGCCGCCGCGGTCGTCCAACGGCTGCCCGCCGCCGAGGCCGTGCGGTTCGCCCGCGCGCACTACCCGGTCCTGCGCCGAAAGGTCGACCGGCAGCTGTGGACGGCGGCCCGGCTCGCCGACCGCACCGCCACCCGCGACCTCCTGGTCAACGGCGTGTACGAGTTCGCCACCGGCGCCGCCCAGCGGGTGCCCTTCACCGACTGGTACGTGGTCGCCACCGCCGCCCAACGCGGCTTCGCCGCCCGCCCGGTGGTCGGCGGGGCGTTCGCGCTCCTGCTGCCCCCGGCGGCCTCCAGCACGGCCTGGTGCCGGATCCAGAACCGCAACTCGGGCAAGGTGCTGGCCGTCTCCGGGATGTCCACCGCCGACGGTGCCCGGGTCACCCAGTAGGAGGACAACGGGTCCGCCGACCACCTGTGGCGCCTGATCTGATCCCGGCAAGCCCCCGGCCTCCCGTCCCGCGAGGAGGAGCGGCCGTGACCGTCCGTCCACCGATCGGCTTCCCCCGTTCCTCCCCGGTCCGGACCGGGGAGGAACGGGCACGGGCGTGCTACGGGCGGTGCGGGACCACCGGGTGTCCCAGTACTTCGGACATGGCCCGGGTCGAGCTCAGCAGTTCCGCCGAGAGGCGGGCCGTGTCGTGCTCCGTGAGGCCGCGCGCGGGCATCACCAGGGTGACGACGAGGGGGAAGGACTCGCCCGCGGTGAACACGGGGGCGGCCAGGGAGGTGACGCCGGGGATGACGCCCCCGACGGTGGTGGCCACTCCCGTGCGCAGCACCTCCTCCTTGATCCGGTCGACGCGGTCCCGGACGGCCTCGTCCAGTGCTTCCGCCTCCAGTTGGCCGCGCAGCACCGAGCCGGTCAGCTGCTCGGGCAGGTGCGCGAGGAACACCCCGCCCATCGCCGAGTTCAGCAGCGGCATGGTGGCGCCGACCCGGACCGTGATCGGCAGGGCGTGGGCGCCGTACTCCCAGCGCACGACCACGGGACCGTGGTCCCCCCACACCGCCAGGTTGACGGCGTGCGAGGTGCGGTCCCGCAGCCCCGGCAGGTGCTCGCTGACCAGCGCCACCTCGTCCATCCTGCGCAGCGACTCGACGCCCAGGCGCCGCATGGCCGGCCCCAGGTCGTAGTGGCCGGAGCTGGGCGACTGGGCGACGAGGCCGACCCGGGTGAGGCTGACCAGGTAGCGGTGGGCCTTGCTGGGCTGCATGCCGGCGGCCGCGGCCGTCTGGGTCAGGCTCATCGGGCCCCGGCCCTCCTCCAGGGCCCGCAGGACGGTCATCGCCAGTTCCACGGACTGGATGCCCTGCCGCGCCGGCGATTCGTCACCGGCGCCGGAGTCGGGGGGAGGCTGAGTACTCACAGCGGGATCATAGTGAACGGCCGGTCAGCGTTCCTCGTGCGGTGGCGGGTACCGGACGTCAGCTCCCCGCCCCGTGCCCGTCCGGACCGTCCCTCAACGCGCCCAGCAGTTCGCCGGCGAGGCCGCCGACGGCGTCGGGGTCACCCGCGGTGCCGAAGACGTAGAAGTCGGGCCGGACCGCCACCGCCGCGCAGTCCAGTTCGGCGAACCAGCGGCGGTAGGTGCCGTGCACGTCGTGGACGACGGCCGCCCGCGGGTGGGCGGCGGCCCGCTCGCCGGGAGCGACGACCCGCACGCCCGCCCGGGCCAACTCGTCGAGCAGGCCGGAGCGTTCCAGCGCCTCCAGGGCCCCGGCGTCGACCAGCAGGTGGAAGCCGCCGCCCACGACCTGGTCCAAGCGGTCGCTGCGGGTGCCGTCGTCCACCACGCCCTGGACCGACAACTGCCCCCGGCCGGCGGTTCGTTCGCTGGAGAACAGGCCGTCGACCAGACCCGGCAGGCGCACGGCCTCGGGCGCCGCCGACCGTGCACGGCGCTCCAGCAGCACCCGGTCGCGTTCCGCGGCGCGCTCCGGGTCCCGCAGGGTCTGGAGGCGGCCGAGCTCGATGCCCCGCTCGGTCACCGCGCGCACGTGCGGTTCGCGTTCCGCCTGGTAGGTGTCGAGGACCTCCGGCGGTGCGGACCCGCGCAGGACGAGGTCCAGCTTGAAGGCGAGGTTCTGCGCGTCGCGGAAGCCCGAGCACATGCCCTGCCCGAGGAAGGGGGGCATCTGGTGCGCCGCGTCACCGGCGAGCAGGACGCGCCCGCGTCGCCAGTCGTCCGCGATGAGGGAGCGGAAGGTGTACGTGGCGACCCGGATGAGGTCGGCGTCGTCGGGGGTGAGGTGGCGCGCCACCCGCTTCCAGACGCGCTGCGGGTCGCGTTCGGTCTCGAAGTCGTCCGCCGAGTCGAGCATGAAGCTGAACCGGTGGTGCGCGGGGCCCAGCGAGATGACCGAGGTCGGGCCCAGCGGGTCGCCGAGCTGCAGCGCGGGCGGTACCGGGGTCGGCCTGCGGAAGCGGAAGTCGCACACCATCCACGGCTCGGAGAAGCCGTAGTCGAAGAGCCCCACGCCGAGGGCCGACCGCACGAAGCTGTTGCCCCCGTCGCAGCCCACCGCGTAGCGGGCGGTGACCGTCCGGCGCCCCTCGGCGCCGTCGACGGTGAGCACGACGCCCTCGGCGGTCTGCTCCAGTGCGACGACGGCGCTGGAGTGCCGCACCTCCACGTGGGGCATCGACCGGCACACGGCGTCCAGCGCCTCCTCCAGGTCCGGCTGGTACATCATGTTCCACTCCGGCCAGCCGCTGCGTCCGACCTCGGCGAAGTGCTGCTCCAGCAGCAGGTCGCCCCGGCCGTTGCGCCACTCGTAGGTGGGCTGCACCCGCACCTTGGGCAGCAGGTCCCGCGCCACGCCGAGGCCCGCGAGGGTCCGCATCGTCTCGTCGTCGAAACTGGCCGCCCGCGGCAGGTTGTACAGGCCCGCGTACCGCTCCAGGACCACGACCCGGTGGCCGGCCCTCCCCAGCAGGGCCGCGGTCACCATGCCCACCGGCCCGTACCCCACCACGACCACGTCCGCCGTGCTCCCGTCCGGGAACCGACCACCGGTAGCGCCGTTCGCACCCGTCATCGGGCACCTCCAACTTCTCGAACCTTCCAGAGGGTTGACACGGACGGAACGTACGTTTCACCATCGATGAAGTCAATGCATATAAGTGAAATACGAGGAACCATGATGCGCACCATCGGCCTTGAGGAGCACTTCGTCACGCCGGAACTGGCGGACTACGGGGCCTCGTCGGCCTCGATCATCCAGCCGGAGAAGTGGCGGGAGGCGTCCCGGCGGCTGCTCGACATCACCGGGGAGCGCCTGGCCGAGATGGACGCGGCGGGGCTCGACGTGCAGGTGCTGTCCCTCAACTCCCCCGGCATCCAGGCCGAGGCGGACAACGCGACCGCGGTCGCCCGGGCGGCGGCGGTGAACGACCTGCTCGCCGGTGTCGTGGCGGACCACCCCGACCGGTTCGCCGGCTTCGCCGCCCTGCCGCTGCAGGACCCGCAGGCGGCCGCGAAGGAACTGGAGCGCTCCGTCTCCGAGCTGGGCCTGCGCGGCGCCCTGGTGAACGCCCACACCCGGGGCCGGTACCTCGACCACCCCGAGCTGCGCGTGGTGTGGGAGCGCGCCGAGGGTCTCGGCGTGCCGCTCTACCTGCACCCCGCCAACGGCGTCGGCACCCCCCACGTCATCCAGGGCCACCCCGAGCTCGTGGGGCCGATGTGGAGCTGGGGGTCGGAGACCGCGACCCACTTCCTGCGCCTGGTGTTCGGCGGCGTCCTCGACGACTTCCCGGAGGCCAAGGTGCTGCTGGGGCACATGGGCGAGGGACTGCCCTACGTGCTGTGGCGGCTGGACTCGCGCTGGGCCTACCACAACCACCACGGGATCGAGCTCGCCCGCGGCAACCCCTCGGAGTACCTGCGGCACAACCTGTACGTCACGACCAGCGGCGTCTGCTCGACCCCGCCGCTGCTGTGCGCGCTGCTCGCCCTGGGCTCCGACCACGTCCTCTTCGGCACCGACCACCCCTTCGAGGAGATGGCGGAGGCCACCGCCTTCCTGGAGTCGGCCCCGATCGACGAGGAGGATCGGGCCAAGATCGCCCACCTGAACGCGGAGCGCCTGCTCGGCCTCTGACCCGCCCCCGCTCCCCCACCACCCACCAGCAAGGAGCCACCGGCATGACCATGGAGAACACCGCACGGCACTGGATCGACGGCGAGTGGGTCGACTCCGCCCGGACGTCCGAGAGCATCGACCCGGCCACCGGCGAGACGATCGGCCGGTACGCGGACGGCGGTGCCGAGGAGGGGCGGCGCGCCGTCGACGCGGCGGCCCGCGCCTTCACCGGGGGCACCTGGCGCCTGGACCCGATGCTGCGGGCCACCGCCCTGAGCCACCTCGCCGACGCGTACGACGCGCGCATGCCCGAGGTCGTCGACACCCTGTGCCGGGAGAACGGCAAGCTCCGGCACGAGGCCGGCTTCGAGGCGCACTTCATCCTCCGCGCCCTGCGCTTCGCGGCGGGCCTGGCCGTCCAGCCGCACGGCCGGGTCACCGACACCCACCCCGGCCGACAGGCCATGACGATCCGGCAGCCCGTGGGCGTCGCCGGGATCGTGGTGCCGTGGAACTCCCCCGCCTACCTCTGCATCCGCGCCCTGGCCCCGGCCCTGGCGGCCGGCTGCACCGCGGTGGTGAAGATGCCGGGGCAGGCGGCCCGGACGGCGGCGCTGATGAGCGAGATCCTCGCCTCCGTCCCCGAACTGCCCCGGGGCGCGGTGAACGTGGTCGTCGAATCCGGTTCCGACGTCGCGCGCCTGCTGGTGGAGTCCCCCCGGGTGCCGGTGATCAGCTTCACCGGCAGCACCGCCACCGGGCGGCTCGTCGCGCAGGCGGCCGCGGCCCGCTTCAAGCGGGTGGGCCTGGAGCTGGGCGGCAAGACGCCCCACCTGGTCTTCGCCGACGCCGACCTGGACGCCGCGCTCGCCACCGCCGTGCAGTCGTGCACCGTGTTCGCCGGGCAGTTCTGCATGACGGGCAGCCGGGTCCTGCTCCAGCGGGAGATCGCCGACGAGTTCACCGCCGCCCTGGCCCGGCGGCTGGAGGCCGTGCGCCCCGGCCCGGCGGCCGACCCGGACAGCCAGATCGGCCCCCTGATCGACCGGGCGGCGGTGGCCCGGGTCGACGCCGCCGTGGAGGCGGCGATCGCGGCCGGCGCCGTGCCGGTCGTCCGCGGCGGCCCGAGCACGCGCCCCGAACTCGCGGGCGGCGCCTTCTACCACCCCACCCTCCTCACGGTGCCCGACTCCTCGCTGGCGATCGTCCAGGAGGAGACCTTCGGCCCGGTGCAGACGCTCCAGGTCTTCGACACGGAGGCGGAAGCCGTCGCGCTCGCCAACGACACCGAGTACGGCCTCAGCGCCTGCATCTGGAGCCGCGACGCCGACCGGCCGCTGCGCGTGGCGCGGCAGCTCAACGCGGGGCTGATCTCCGTCAACAGCTGGGCGAACCTGACCGTCGAGTTCGAGGAGGGCGGCTTCAAGTCCAGCGGCGTCGGCCGGCTGGGCGGCACGGCCTCCGTCGAGGACTTCCTGGAGTACAAGCAGATCACCCAGGACTACGCACCGCACGGTGGCTGACGGACCGGCCCGCGGAGCGTCCCGCGCTCCGCGGGCCGTCCGATCCCTTGCTGTTATCACATATAGCGCCTAGGGTCGCAGGGCCCGGGCGGCGCCCCGGAAACCATCCCCTGGCAAGGAGGCCACAGATGGCCAGACAGCGCGACCTTCTGACCCTTGAGGTCGACGGACACCGGATCGCGGCGTTCACCGCCGGTCCCGCCGTCCCCACCGGAAAACCGCTGATCGCCGCCCTCCACGGCGGCACGTACACGGCGCGGTACTTCGACGTCGCGGGCACCCCCGGAGGGTCCTTCGTCGACCTCGCCGCCGCGCACGGCCACCAGGTGGTGGCCTTCGACCGCCCCGGCTACGGCGACAGCACTCCGCTCGCGCCGGACGCCAACACCTTCGCCCGGCACGCGGAACTGCTCGGCGCCGCCGTGGCGCAGGCGGCCGCCCGGCTCGGTGCCGACAGCGTGTTCCTGGTGGGCCACTCGATCGGCGGCATGATCGCCCTGATGATCGCCGCGTCCGCCGACGACCTGCCCCTGATCGGCGTCTCGGCGACCGGCATGGGGGCCGTCATCCCGAGCGGCGGCGCCGCCGAGGCCCTCGGCTCCCTCCCGGCGGACCTGACCGTGGACCTGCCCTACGAGGAGCGGGACAAGGTGATGTTCGGGCCCGCCCACACCTACGGGGAGGAAGGGCTGCGGCAGGCGCACGAGTCCTACGCGCCGGTGCCGGTACGGGAGTTGGTGCAGGCACCGCGGTGGCCGAAGGAGCACCTGCCCGCCCTCGCGCCCCGGGTCCGCGTCCCCGTGCACAACGCGCTCGCCGAGTTCGACGCCCTGTGGAGCAGCGGGCCGGAGAACGTGGCCAGGTTCGCCGCGATGTTCACGGCGGCCCCGTTCGTCGAGGCGGGCGTCGCCCGCGGCACCGGCCACTGCATCGACCACCACACGCTCGGCCGCGCCCTGCACCTGCGGCAGCTCGCGTTCGCCGAGGAGTGCGCCCACTGGGCCGCCACCCGGCCGGCCTCCGAGGGCGGGGCCTGATGACCTCCGCCGACCACCGGGCCCTGCCGCGGCACGTGCAGGTGCTCGTCGCGGGCGGCGGGCCGGTCGGCCTGGCGGCGGCGGTGGAACTCGGCCGCCGCGGCGTCGACCTCCTGGTCGTCGAACCGCGGGCCGCCGTCTCCCGGGCCCGTCCCCGCTGCAAGACGCTCAACGTGCGCACGATGGAGCACCTGCGCCGCTGGGGCCTGGCCGACCGGCTCCGGAAGCGCGCGCCGCTGGCCGCGTCCTGGGCCCGGGACGTCGTCTTCTGCACCTCGCTGTCCGGCCGGGAGCTCTCCCGCTTCACGGACGTGCTCGGGCTCGTACCGGAGGGCGAGCGCTTCCCGGAGACCGGCCAGCAGGCGCCGCAGTACCTCCTGGAGGAGGTGCTCCGCGAGGAGGTGGCGGAACTCGCCCCGGGACGGCTGGTCCTGGGCGCGAAGGTCGTCGGCGTGGACCAGGACGACGACCTGGTGTCCGTGACGGTCGAGGACGGCTCCGGGCGGCGGTGCGTCGTCACCGCCGACTACGTGATCGGCTGCGACGGCCCCCGCAGCACCGTGCGGGAGGCGATCGGCTCCCGCTACCTGGGCGGGGAGGCCCTGCGTCCGAACTTCGGCATGGTCTTCGAGAGCCCGTCCCTGTGGGAGCACGTGCGGCACGGGCCGGCCGTGCAGTACTGGGTCGTCAACCCGACCGCCCCCGCGCTGGTCGGGCCGCTGGACCGGACGGACACCTGGTGGGCGATCGCCTTCGGGGTGGACCGGGCGACCGGGGAGCGCGAGGCGCGGCGGGTCATCGACGCCGTGGCGGGCCGGCCGGTGCACGCCGAGGTCCTCTCCACCGACCCGTGGACCGCCCGGATGCAGATCGTCGACCGGATGCGCCGCGGCCGGGTGTTCCTCGCCGGCGACGCCGCGCACCTCAACCCGCCCTTCGGCGGCCACGGGCTGAACACCGGCATCGGCGACGCGGTCGACCTGGGCTGGAAACTCGCGGCCGTG
The DNA here is from genome assembly GCF_053603035.1 of Kitasatospora sp. NPDC004272. Lineage (NCBI taxonomy): Bacteria > Bacillati > Actinomycetota > Actinomycetes > Kitasatosporales > Streptomycetaceae > Kitasatospora > Kitasatospora sp. NPDC004272. The sequence goes on from NZ_JBSGET010000175.1 coordinate 11,446, forward strand.
CTGGCCGGCTGGGGCGGGGCGGCCCTCCTCGACAGCTACGAGGAAGAACGGCGGCCCGTCCAGGAGCGCGTCATCGAGGAGGCGACCGCCAACATGCGGGTGCTCTCCACCGAACTGCTCGCCGACAACCTCGACGCGGACGACGAGGCCGGCGCCGCGGCCCGGCTGGCAGCGGGGGCACGGATCCAGGAGACCAAGAAGGCGGAGTTCCACTCGCTCGACCTGGTCCTCGGACTCCGCATCGCCTCCTCCCCGGTCCTGCCCCCGCAGCAGGAGCGGCGGCAGGACGTCGGATGGACGGGCGCCCGGCTGCCGCACGCGTTCCTCGCGGACGGCCGCTCCCTGTACGACCTGCTCGGGGACGGTCTGACGCTGCTCGTCCGCGGACCCGGCGAACCGGGGGCGGCCGTCGCGGAGGCCGCCCGCCTGCGCGGCGTGCCGCTCACCGTGGTGCGCCTGCCCGAACCCGTGCCCGGCGGCCACGCCGGACCGCCGGAGGCCCGCCTCGTCCTGGTCCGCCCGGACCAGGTGGTCGGCTGGTCCGGGGACCGGGCCCCCGAGGACGCGCTCGCCCTCGTCGACACCCTGAGCGGCCGCGCGCGCCCGAGCGGGGCGCCCGCGCCGGCAAACACCCATCTCCCGGAAAGGGAACAGCACCCGTGAGCACCTCCCACTGGACCAGACGCCAGGCCCTGAACACCGCGGCGGGCGCGGCCGCGCTCGCCGGCGCCTCCGTCCTGGCGAGCCCCGGCACCGCCCAGGCGCACGGCGGCGGAGCCGACCCGCACGGCCGGTTGAAGATCATCGCGATCGAGGAGGCCGTCATGCTGCCGGGCCTCGTCACCCAGGGCACGGCACTGGGCGGGGCGATCCCGTTCAAGCCCGAGGTCACCGCGGAGTGGTTCAAGCGGCTCCCGGACGTCACCGAGTACCGGCTCGCCGACATGGACGCGAACGGCGTCACCATGCAGGTCCTCTCCCTCACCCCGCCCGGGGTGCAGATGCAGCCCGACGCGGCCGTAGCCGTCCGGGACGCGCAGGTCGCCAACGACGCGCTCGCCCGCATCGTCGACGCCCACCCGACCCGGTTCGGCGGCCTGGCCGCGCTGCCCCTGCAGGACCCGCAGGCGGCCGTGCGGGAGGCCCGGCGCGCGGTGCACGACCTCAAGATGGCCGGCTTCCTGGTCAACGGCCACACCAACGGCCACTACCTGGACGAACCGCAGTTCCGGCCGGTGTGGGCCGCCCTGGAGGAACTGGGCGCCGCCCTCTACCTCCACCCCACTCCGGCGCCGGCCGGCGACTGGGGCCTGCTGAAGGACCGCCCGGAACTCGTCGGCCCCTTCTACAGCTGGGCCGCCGAGACCGGCGGGCACGCCCTGCGGGTCGTCCTCGGCGGCGTCTTCGACGACTTCCCGGGAGCCAGGCTCATCGTCGGCCACATGGGCGAGTTCCTGCCCTTCCACACCTCCCGCCTCGACGTCCAGGTCCGCAACATCAACACCCGCGTCCCGCTGAAGCGGAAGCCCTCCGAGTACTTCGGGAGGAACATCGCCGTCACCACCTCGGGGGTCATGGACGACACCGTGCTCCGGGCCGCCGTCGAGGTGGTGGGCATCGACAACGTGCTCTTCGCCATCGACTACCCCTTCGAGAAGAGCGAGCAGGCCGTCGGCTTCCTGCGCCACGCACCCCTGACCCGCGACCAGCGGGAGAAGATCGCCCACCGCAACGCCGAACGGCTGCTGAAACTGTGACCGCCGCGGACCGGGGAAGGGGTGCCACCGCGCGCGCGGGCCCCTCCCGGAGCCTGGCTATAGTTGATATCGACTATCGGCAGCCGAGGCGAGGGAAGCACCGTGGCGACATCCCGGGGGGCCGTCCAACCCATCACGTCACGGTCCGTGGTGGAGCAGGCCACCGAGGAGCTGCGGCGGGCGATCCTGACCGGCAGCCTCGCCCCCGGCGCGGAGTACTCGCTGCGCGAGCTGGCTGGCATGCTCGCCATCAGCTTCATCCCCGTCCGCGAGGCGCTGCGCAGCCTGGAGAGCGAGGGCCTGGTCATCATGCGGCCGGGGCGCAGCCTGGTCATCGCCCCGCTCGACCTCGACGACCTGCGCGGCATCTACCGCCTCCGGCGCGCCCTGGAGCCCGAGATCGCCCGGCGCTCGTGCGTGCTCCTGACGGACCGGGAGCTGGAGCTGCTGGAGTCCCGGGCCGCCGAGTTCGGGGCGCGGGAGCACGGCATGGCGGACATCTACGACGACCACCACGCCTTCCACCTCGCCCTGCTGGCCCCGGCCGCGACCACCTGGGACATCCGGGTCCTGACCACCCTGTGGCGCGCGGGGGAACGCTACATCCGCATCGGCTTCGGCCGGTTGGACCCCGATCCCGCCGAGCACGAACGACGGGGCAAGGCCCACGCGGACCTCCTGGCGGCCTTCCGCACCCGCGACCCCGACGCGGTCGCCGCAGCCGTCGAACAGCACCTCGCCCGCAACGAGAAGATCGCCTTCTCGGCCCTGTCCTGACCCCGCCCCGCCCCCGGCGGGACGGACGGGCCGTCTCCCACGGCGGCGAGAACAGTTCCGAAGCACAGTCAGAGCGCTGCTGTTATCACATATACCGGCACGCTTGAGGGGCGAACACCGCACTTTCCGCACCCACCCGGCAGAAAGGCACCACGATGTGTATCAGCCACACCAACCGGCGCGACTTCCTCAGGACGGCCGCGGCGAGCGGGATCGCCGTCGCGGGCGTGCAGGCGCTGGCGTCGGCCGCCCCCGCGCACGCGCAGGGCCGCACCGTCGACTCCGGTGACCGGATCGCGCTGACCAACGCCCGGGTCTTCGACGGCAGCCGGCTGACCGCGCCGCGCACCGTGGTCATCGACAACGGACGCATCGGCGTCAGCGCCCTCGGCGCCCGGCAGATCGACTGCGGCGGGGCCGTCCTGCTGCCCGGACTGATCGACGCGCACCTCCACCTCCAGGACCTCGGCACCCTCCACCAGCTGGCCGCCTCGGGCGTGACGACCGGCCTGGACATGGCCTGCTTCCCGCCCGCCCTCGTCGCCTCGCTGCGCAACCAGCCGGGTCTGACCGACATCCGCAGCGCGGGCACCCCGGGGGTCGCGCCGGGCAGCCCGCAGAGCGGGATACCGGGCTTCCCGGCGAACGCGGTGCTGACCGGACCGGACCGGGCGGCCGGGTTCGTCCGGGCCCGGATCGCCGAGGGGTCCGACTACATCAAGGTCATCGTGGACGAACCGGGCCTGAGCCCGGAGACCGTCAGGGCCGTGACGGTGGCGGCGCACCTCTCCGGCCGGCTCGTCATGGCCCACGCCACGACCGCGGCCACGGCCGAACGGGCCCTGGACGCCGGCGTCGACATCATCCAGCACGTGCCCCTCGACGTCCCGCTGTCCGCCGCCGCGGCGGCGCGGTGCGCCGTCACCGGGACCACCACCACCCCCACCCTGACGATGATGGAGGGCTTCGCCGGGCTCGGGATCCCCGGCCTGGACTACGCGGCCGCCGAGGGCAGCGTCGCGGCCCTGCACCGGGCCGGTGCCCGGATCCTGGCGGGCACCGACGCCAACCACACCCCGGGCATCCCGGTGCAGCCGGCGTTCGGCACCAGCCTGCACCACGAACTGGAGCTGCTGGTGCGGGCGGGCCTCACCAACGCCGAGGCCCTGCGGGCCGCGACCGTGCTGCCCGCCCAGTCCTTCGGCCTGCGGGACCGGGGCAGCATCCTGCCGGGGTACCGCGCCGACCTCGTGCTGGTCGACGGCGACCCGCTCGCCGACATCACCGCGACCCGCGCGATCCGGCGCATCTGGATCGGCGGCGCGGAGTACCTGCCCGCCGGCTGACCGGCCGGCGGTGCGGGGCCGGCGCCGGAGCGCCGGC
>NZ_JBSGET010000176.1:0-15344 GCF_053603035.1 Kitasatospora sp. NPDC004272
GCCTCCCCACACCGGATCGGATGTCCACCGACATCCAACCGGTTCCGGCGGCACCACCGCCAACCCGGTGAACCTTCTCGGTCAGAGCACTAGAGCCTCGACACCGCACACCGCACACCGCCGCCTCGCCGGAGCCGCCGCCGACCCGCTCTACACCGCCCTCGCCCGCGCCGGACTCCACACCCTGACCGACAAAGACCACCAGGCGGTCCGCGAGCTCACCCGCCACCTCGACCCCGCCACGCTGCACCAGGTGTCCGACTGGCTGGAGTGCACCCGCGCCACCGTCCACTCCTTGACCGCCGGTGATGGCGGAGGTCGAGCAGGCTGTCGGCCGCGCAGCGGCCTTTGCACCATGTTGAGCAGGTTGATGCGGTAACTCGCTGGTTGTTGCGGCGCAGAGGCCGCAGCCCTTTCGGGCGGCGGCCTCCTGTGTGTCAGGTGTCGGGCGGGGTCAGGCGAAGGTGTTGGTGGCCCAGATGGAGTTGCCGATGCCTTCGCCGCCGTCGGCCTTGTAGACGACGAGGTTGCCGTCGTCCTGGACCTTGAAGTAGGCGCCGGCCGACCAGAACGTGCCCGTGTTCCACAGGCCGGTGGTGCCGTCGGCCTTGTAGAGGACGACGTTGCCGTCGTTCTGGATCTTCAGGAAGGCGCCGCCGTTGCCGGCGGTGTTGGTGTGCCACATCACCGCGTTGTCGCTCAGGCGGTACAGGACCAGGTCGCCGTCCCACTGCATGGCCAGGCGCGTGGTCTTCGTGTACACCTGCTGCCCGGCCGCCAGCTTGCTCTCGGGGCGGAAGGTGCCGGCGCTCCAGACGGAGTTGGCGACGGTCTCAGCCGCGTCCTTCTTGTACAGCACGAGGCTGCCGTCATCCTGGAGCTTGAGGAACGCGCCGCTCTGGCCGTAGGTGTTGGAGCCCCACAGCACGCCGGAACCGTTGGAGGGGTTGCCGTCGGCCTTGTAGAGAACGAAGTTGCCGTCCGTCTGCACCTGCGCCCACGCGCCCTTGTTCCCGGCGCTGTTGGTGTGCCAGGTGGGGGTGGCGTCGCTGCGGCGGTAGCGCACCAGGTTGCCGTCGGCCTGCATCTCCACCACGGCGCTCTGCGACTGGAACCACGTGCCGGGCAGGACCTTGGTGCCGCCGGCCAGCTTCGCTTCCAGGCGCCAGGTAGCGGTGTTCCACAGTGCATCGGTGCCGTTGGCCTTGTAGAGGACGAGGTTGCCGTCGACCTGCAGGTCCAGGAACGCGCCACTCTGCCCGGGGGTGTTGGTGGCCCACAGGACGCCGGAGCCATTGGAGGGGTTGCCGTCGGCCTTGTAGAGAACGAAGTTGCCGTCCGTCTGCATCTGCGCCCACGCACCGTTGTTTCCGGCGGTGTTGGTCGACCACAGCACGCCGCCGTCGACCTGCTTGTGGGTGAGGACCAGGTTGCCGTCGCTGCGCATGGTCAACTTCAGGTCCCGGCCGGTGACCGACTGGCCGGCGGTCAGCTTCGTGCCGGGCTTGATCAGCTGGTCGCCGGTTGCCGCCGTGGTGGTGATCCAGGTGCCGAGGTCGTCGGTGCGGGTGGTGTAGGCGCCGGTGCGGGTTTCGGTGGTGGGGGTGCCGAGGCAGCCTGCCTGCCAGGAGCGGGAGATGATGCCGACGAGGGCGGGCTTGTCGTTCTCGGTGCGCCAGACGGGTCCGCCGGCGTCGCCCTTGCAGACGGTTGCGTCGGCGGGGGCGGCGGGTGCCAGGGCGAAGCCGCTTCCGGCAGGGGTGGTGGCGGTGAAGGAGGCCAGGTGGGGCTGGTTGGGGACCCATTCGGTGCGGGTGCGGCCGTAGCCGAGGACCTGCAGGGTCTCCGTGTTCGCTGCCGGTGTGCCGGACAGGGCGGCCGGGGTGATGTTGTAGACGGGGGCGGAGAGTCGGGCCATGACCAGGTCCCGGTCGGTGCGCGGCACCAGTTCGACGATGTCGCGGCTCTGTCCGGCGGTGCCGGTCAGGTCGGTGCGGCCGATCACCACGCCGGTGTGGTCGGTCGGGGCTCCAGCGGCCAGGGCGGTGGGCTGCTGGCCGGGTTCGGTGAAGCAGCTGGCCGCGGTGAGCACCCAGGACGGGCCGACCAGTGCGCCGGTGCAGGAGCGCTTGTCGCCGACGGTGAGCTTCGCGGCGAACGGGAACGCGGCCGGGTCGGTCGACGTGGTCGCGGCGATCGGTGCGCTGGCCTCGGAGAGGTCGGTGGTCCGGGGGTTCGTCGGGGCGTTCTGGGCTGCGACGAGCAGGGCGCCTGCGGCGCCGATGACAAGGAAACGGGTGTATGCCCTCATTGGGCGTGGATCGCCTTTCGCTGACCGGGATACAAGCGGTGACTCGGCGGACGGAGCGCGAGAAAAAAGCGTTTCGGATTCCGCCGCAGGAGGCACCGCGTCGCGCATCGGCTGGCCGATGCCCGGTGTGGGTGGGAGCGGGTTCCGAAAGAGTGGAGCCTCGTGGACGGGCGTGCGGTATCGGGCTGTCAGCCCGTGACGCGCAGTTCCACGAGGACGGACACCGAACCCCCGGGAACGCCTTCGCCCACCGGCTGGAAGCCGCCCTTGGCGACGGTCACGTCCTGGGTGCTGCCCTGGGCGGTGAGGCTGGCGCTGACCGGGTGGTCCAGGGTCTCCACCGCCCACACCCCGGTGACGTCGAGGGTGAGGTAGCCGGAGGCGCCGGTGACGTTGAAGCAGAAGTCGCCACCGGTACGCCGCCAGATCTTGATCTGCTGGGACGTGGTCCCGCAATCGGTCAGCAGGATGTGGCCGTCGCCCTTGAGCAGCTTGATGTTGCGGCTCTGCAGGATCTGGTCGGCACCCGGGTAGGTGAAGTCCTCTACCGCGTAAGGGGCTTGGTCCACTCCGACGTCCTCCGCCCGTGCCGACTGGTTCGGCGTCACCACCATCGTGGCCAACACGGCCCCCGCGGCTGCCAGGCCGGCGGCTGCGGACCACGCCAGCCTCCGGAATCGCGCGATCGACATTTCCCCTCCAAGGCATGGGGGAGCGCCGCACCGGTACACCCCCCATCATGATCATTTCCTCGCGGTGCAGGAGCACCGTAGCCGACTTCCCCTGCCGCGCGTAACCATGACTGCCCATTTTAAGAGTATTTGATATTCTGTCACCCTTTTATTGCCTGGTGTCATTTCGGGCAATTCTGCACGTTTTTCATGCCATGTCAGCTGACACCACGTCGGCAGCTAGGCTCTCGATCCGTCGTTCTGCGAACCGGCACCGGAAAGTTCGCACAGTGAGATGGATCGCCCGTGAAACATGTTTCGTACGCAACAGGTGACAGGGGGAGGGCACTGCGCGCGATACGCCGCGCACCCGTCTTCTTCCTGCTGCCGCTCGCCCTGGTCGCAGGGCTGATCAACACCACCGCGCCGCACGCATGGGCGCAGGACCCGCCGGCCCCGGCGTCCTACGGGGCGCTGCCGGCGACCGAGCGGGGACGCCTGGTGGCGATGTACGTCTCCGCCGGGTCGGGCTTCAAGACGGCCGCCGAGCCCGTCCTGAGCGGTAGCGACGACGACGTCCACCGCTTCCTGACCGAGCAGGCCGACACCCTCTGGTACGAGGACAACCGCATCGCCGCCGCCCAGGTGGCCAGCCAGGGCGGCCTCAGCCTGCAGAGCGCGGCCCGCCAGGCCCTCGGCGGCACGCCCGCCGACCTCCAGACCTTCCTGAGCACCGGCTGGCAGGCGCCGCTCGCCGAGGACCAGCGGGTCCGCATCGCCCAGGTGATCGCGGTCGGCGGACCCGGCGTCCAGGAGGCCGGCCGCGCCGCGCTGAACGGAACCCAGGACGACCGGACCAAGTTCCTCTCCGGCACCCAGTACGACAAGCGCGCCGAGGACGAGCGGGTCCAGGTCGCTCAGGTCTACTACGCGGGCGGCGACAACGTCCGGGCAGCCGCGCGGCTGGCGCTGAGCGGCACTGCCGCCGACATCACCGAGTTCCTCCAGGTCGGCCAGTTCGTGGCGCGCTCGCGTGACCAGGAGCACGCCGACGTGCAGCAACTGGCCGACCAGGCCACGGCCGCCGGCAAGCAGGCCGCCATCGAGACCGACGCCGCCAAGGACGCCTCGGCACGTGCGGTCGCCGCCGCCCAACTCGCCAAGGACGCCGCCCAGCGGGCCGCCGAGGAGACCGCCGCCGCCGGCAGCGACGCCACGCGCGCCGCGGCCGCCGCCAAGCGCGCCGCATCGGCCGCCAAACAGGCCGCCGCCGCCGCGAACACCGCGATCGAGGCAGCCAAGGCCGCCAACAATTCCGCCCGGACCGCCGCGACGGCCGCCGAACAGGCGGCCTCCGCCGCGACCGGAGCCGCTCAGGCATCCGCCGAAGCGCAGACCGCCGCGGCCAACGCGGCGACCGACCGCGCCCAGGCGGGTACGGCCCGCACAGCCGCCGTCAACGCCCGAAAGGCCGCGAAGGGCGCCGAGACCGCGGCCCTTGCCGCGGACCAGGCCGCGATCGCCGCCACCGCGGCCGGGCAGGCATCCGACGCGGCGGTCAGCGCCGGCAACAACGCCACCGCGGCCGCCGACGCCGCCAAGAGGTCCAGCGACCTCGCCGACCAGGCCGGCACGCACTCCGACGAAGCGGCAGCCGCGGCCTTCGAGACCAGCACGCACGCCGCCGAGGCCACCCGGGCCGCCGGCGCGGCCGCCTCCCTCGCCCGCAAGGCCGCGAGCGCGGCCGCCGAGTCCCGCGACGCGGCACGCTCCGCCGCCCAGCGGGCCAACGCCGCCGCCCAAGCCGCAGACGAAGCCGCCGACCACGCCGGCGACGCCACCACCGCGGCCGTGCAGTCCGCCGCCCACGCCCAGGCCGCACAGGAAGCGGCCACGGCCGCCACCGACGCGGCCGCCAAGGCCAAATCCGTCCACACCCTCGCCCAGGAGGTCGAGGCCGAGGAGCTGACCGCCCGCACCAACGCCGGCATCGCCCAGGCCCGCTCGCTGAAGGCCAAGTACGACGCCGACGCGGCGGCCCAAGCGCAAGCCGTCAAGCAGCGCAAGGACCTCGACACCCTGGCCGCCCAGCGCGCCACCGAGGCCGGCCAGGCCGGCGCCGACCAGCACACCGTCGCCGTGAACGGCCGCAAGCTCGCCCTGCAGACCATCGCGCAGCGCGGCTCCTGGAGCCAGACGGCAGCCGAAGTCGCCCTCGCCGGCGACGACCAGGCGGTGGTGGAGTACGTCCGCACCGGCTGGGCCCAGGCCGCCCAGCAGAACGATCGGGCACAGATCCAGTACCTCGCCACGACCACCCCGTCTGCCGAGGTGCGGGCCGCCGCGAACGCTGCCATCACCGGCGACCCGTCCCAGTTCCGGGCCTTCGTGGAGAGCGGCCAGTACCAGCCCGCCGCCGAGGACCTGCGGGTCTACGTCGCCCAGCTCATCTCCGCAGGCGGGCCGAGCGTCCAGGCCGCTGGCCGGGCCGTCCTCAACGCGGGCGACGTCACCGGCTACCGGGACTTCATCACCACTGGCCAGTACAGCGCCCGCTACGAGGACGAGCGCGTCCTCGCCGCCCAACTCGTCAGCTCCGGAACCCCGCTGGTCAAGGCCGAGGCCCGCATCGCCCTCGAGGGCCCCGCACCGCAACTGCACGGCTTCATCGCCACCGGCCAGTTCATGGCCCAACGCGAGGACCAACTCGCAGCCACTCACACCGCCCAGATCGACCAGCTGATCGCGGAGAGCTTCAGCGTCGCCTACACCGCGCAGAAGAACGCCGACGAAGCCCGCGCGGCCGCGGCGACCGCCGCCAACGCGGCCGCGGAAGCGGGCGAATGGGCCCGCCAGGCAACGGAATCCGCCACCACTGCCACGAAGTACGCCACCGACGCTGCCGAATCGGCCAAGGGCGCAGAGGCATCGGCCACCGCTGCCGCGAAGTCCGCGCAGTCCGCGGCGAAGGCGCAGAAGGACGCAGCCGAGGCACTGGTCAGCGCCAACGACTCCGCGACCGATGCGCGGACGGCCGCGTATTCCGCCAGCCTCGACGCCGAAAGCGCGTACACCGCCGCCGAGGACGCCGCGATTGCTGCCCGCGCCGCCGGCCAGGACGCCTTCGCCGCCAACCAGGCCTACGCGAACGCCTACCACGACGTGACCGTCAAACTCCTCGCGGAGCAGGAACAGGCCCGCAAGGCCGCCTTGGAGAGTGCGAAGAACAAGTACTTCGGCTGGATCCCCGACTGGCTCTCCTCCGCCATCGACACCGGCATCCAGTACATCAAGCCCTTCCTCAACCAGGACCTGTGGCAGGGCGTCGCCGAAACCATCCTCGGCGCGATGATGATCATCGACGGACTTGCGATGGGCATCGCCGGCGGAGTGGTCTGCCTCGCGACCGAAGGCGCGGGCTGCGTCCTTGTGCCTGGGGCGCTCGCCGCGGCCGGAGGACTCATCGCAGGCGGCGCCGGACTCCTCATGGACGGCATCCCTCGTGCCGCGGACGGCTTCGTCACAGCGGTGCGGGAAGCCCAAGAGGTCAGCCCCGGCGGTGGCGGTGGCGGGGCAGCTGCTCGGACTGCCACCCCTCTGAAGCCATCCAGAGTGCCCGACCCGGAAGCCAAGCCGACAGGCACTCCGCAAAGGATCTATCCCGATGACGATGAAACAACCGTCCGGGCGCACACCCGAGAGAACGAGACGGCTGACTACTGGGCCAAGCAGGGATACGAAGTCGAGCAGAAGCCGAAGGCTGATCCGGTGAACAACCCGCAGGACGCTGGCCTCGATCCCAACAAAGAGCCGGACTACCGGATTGAGGGCTATATTGTGGACGGTTACGCTCCTAGCACGAAAGATGTGCGAGCAATTTGGAAGTATGTCAAGGATAAAGCTGATGCTGGGCAGGCTTTCCGGATGATCGTGAACACTACTGATTCGATGGTGGACATCCCGGCTCTGATCACGCAGTTCAAGTCCTGGGAAATTCGAAATCTCCAGGAGGTTATAGTGCAGGATGCTCAGGGGAATTTTATCAAAATTTACCCCGTTCCCTAGTTTGTGATCCTGGGAGATGCTGAAAAATGTCTGTCGATCATCAAATATATCTAAATACGGATGAGCCTGTGGATCGAGTTGCATCCAAAATTTCTCGTCTGCTCTGGGAGAAGGGGTTGATTTCGAGCCATCTCGATGCTGACCGCCTCCTTAGGGGGGGTGGGGCCCGGATGAAATGTGGCGCACTGGTCGTAGTCTCGCCCTATGACGCCACACCCTTCGATCTCATTGAAGAGAATTTCGGCGTGTCCCCCACGGTCCAGGTATTTATTAGTCCCAAGAGAGAGGCTCCGTTCTTCCCGCAAGAAGATGACATCGTCGCGCTTGCAGCTGCCCTCCTCGAGGAAACTTCCAACGACATGGTTCTATCCTATAATTTTGAAACAGCTTGGCTAATTCGTCGGAGTGCTGAACTGATCCTCCATGAGCGACCTTCACTTTGGCCTGAAAATAGGCTGGCCCTGATCAAGGGGCCTTATCGGCGCGAGAGCCACCAACTTTAGCCTCGATTTTTTATGACGGCTCGTCAGTTCGCTGGCGGGCCGTTTTGGCTGTTCGGGGCTACTGGTGGGCAGGTCTGTGGTCCGGTTGTCGCACCGGGCGAGCGCCGGGTTCCACCGCGCCGACGGGGGTTGTCTCGTCGGCACTTCCTGCCGAAGGATCCGACCTGACCCGCACGCCGGATCCGCCCGGCCGGGTGAAGCCGCTCCCGGATGGGTGACCCGGCTGCTCCGTTCGTTCTACAACCTGTCAGGCCACGTTCCTACCGTCCTCGGTATGACAAACCACCTGCACACCACCATCCCAGCAACGTTCCGGCCTGCCACCCTCGTGCTGCCCGCCAGCCTGCCCAGGAGCTACAGCTCCGCCCACCCGCGCGACTGCTGCTCCTGCCCGGCGAGCGGGTGCCAGACGGGCGCGGCGGGGCCGTGCTGCAGGAGGTCTTCGAGGCGGGCGGCGCCGGCCGGGACGGCGGCGAGCATGTCGGCGAGGACGGGCTGCTCCTCGGCGGCCAGGCGCAGGTCCGCCACCGCGGTGCGGGCCTCGGCGGCGGTGGTGCCGACCAGGATGACCAGCAGCCGCGGGAAGGCCCTCCACAGGCGCTCCCATGCCCGCCCGGCGCCCCCGGGGCCCGCCTGGTCCCACAGGCGGGCGCAGGCCGCAAGCTGCCCGGCGATGAGTTCGGTGCCGACATCGGGGCGGTGGAGTTCGAGGAACGCGCGCAGCCGCAGCCGGGCGCCGTGGAGGTTGGCGGTGTAGGCGAGTTCGGCGGCGGGCCGGTAGAGCGGCCCGCCGGGGCCGGCGCGGTGCTCGGGTGCGGGGGTGAGGTCGAGCGGTTTGCAGCTCTCGCCGCGGGCGCGGGCGTCGGCGACGAAGGCGCAGTGGATGCGGCCGAGGTTGAGGAAGTGACTGCGGCCGTAGCGCAGAGCATCCTGCTCGGCGGCCGCGGCCGCGCTGGTGCCGTCGGGGCGGCGCGTCTCGGGAAAGGCGGCGGTGGCGCTCGCGCCGGCGGCGGTGAGGTACCAGGCCTTCGCCCGTCCGGCCTGCGGCAGGGTGACGAAGTGGGCCAGGCCCTCGGTGTGCAGGCGGCTCAGGCGCTTCTGGGTCTGCTTGAGGCCGGCCTGCCCGCCGTGGAGCTGGTGGAGTTGTTCGGCGGTGGCCAGGGTGAAGCGGGCGAGCGTCACCAGGACGTCGTGGTCGGTTTCCAGATCCCCGGTCACGAAGGCACTCCTTCGGGTTTCGTGCACGGGGCGATCCCGTGCTCGGGGAATGAAACCCCACGAAACTCACCGGATTTCTAGATACCAAGGTTGGTCACCCATAACGATTTGGTAACTCTCGCTGCCAAACTAACCGGTCTTCTCACCGGTCCGAAATGCGGTCCGTAATCCAGTCCGCCAACCAGTCCCAACCCTGGGGCTCTCGCCGGTCCGACCGGTACGCCTCTGACCTGGCAGAATGACCATCAAGGTGCCTCGGTGAGTTTCCTTGACGGCCCATCGAGGAAACTCACCGGTACCTTGGTGGCCCTGGTTGGTTTGCCGGAACGCTTCCGTTCCCCCTGCCGTTTCCCCCTCCGCTGCCCCTACCGGCCCTCTCACGCCCGGAGAGGAAAACCGTGCAGCTCAGAGCCCGAATCCGGGCCGCGCACCGGTTCTGACAACCCTCTTTCTCCCTGCCTTTTGCTTTTGGTTTGTGGTTGTTGTAGTTATGGTCTGGGTGCGTTCGTTCGCGGCTTTTTGCGGACGGACGCTCCCGGGCCGCTCGGCCCTTTCCCATTGCGTCCGGCGGGGCCGGCCGCGCGCCGCTCAACGGCGGGCCGGGGCGGTGACGGGAGAGGGGCGGCGCGCCGGTCGGGAACGGGCTTGGCGGCTGTCAGGAGCGCCGGATATCCCTCGAAGGCAACGCCCGACCACGACCACCGGGAGAGGCCCGTGAGCACCCGTCAGCGCCCCGATCAGCCCGACGACAACGACGACCAGGCCGACGCCGCCGAACCAGCCGAGCCGTCCCGGCCGGGACGGGCCGCGTTCCGACGCGGCGCCGCCAACCCGAACGGCTCGACCAACGCCCTGCGCTCCGACGTCCTGGGCGCGCTCGGCGTCCTCAAGGTCGCCACCGCCGACCAGCTCCAGCGCCTGCTACGCCCCGGGGCGGTGTCGAACAAGGCGATCCGGCAGGCGCTCGGCGACCTCGCGCTGCACGGCCTGGTCACCTCCGACGGCAACACCAAGGCGCGTCACAAGACCTGGCGGCTGGAGGGTACGGCCGGGCTGGAGGCGGCCGGGCACGTCCTGGGCCTGCCCCGCTCCGACATGGGCTCGACGGCCCGGGGTGCCGGGCGCTCGGGTGCCCAGCACGCGATGGCGGTCAACGAGACCGTGCTCGCCTTCGTCCGGGGTGGCACCGTGCCCGAAGCCGCGGGCGGGGTCGGCACCGTGACCGACTGGGCGACCGAGGTGGAGTTCCTGCTGCCGGGCGGCAGGCGCAAGGTGCGCCCGGACGGGGTGTGGCAGGCCCCTCAGATCGGGGTGCCGGTGCTGATGGTGGAGGTCGACCGCTCGACCATGTCGCCACAGCGGGTGGCCGCGAAGTTCACCGCCTACCGCGAGCTGTTCCGTACCAAGGTCCGCGACAACGACCCGGCCCGCTCCGACGAAGCAGCCGCCGACCGGATGGTGCACTGGTGGCGGCGGAGCTGGCCCGGCCACACCCGGCTCGGCTACCCGCCCGTCGCCCTGGTCGTCACCGGCGCCGGGCCGGTGGCGCTGCAGGGCCGTCAGCAGGCGGTGGCGGACCTGGCGCGCGACGCCTGGGACGGCGGCTGGTGGACGATCCGCTCCGACAACGCGGGCGGGGACGGCTGGCGCGAGTACGACGACGCGGTGCCGGTCATCGCCACCACGCTGGAGCTGCTGGCCGAGCACGGCCCGCTCGGGCCGGTCTGGTGGCGCTACGGCCGCCAAGGCCGGCACTCCCTGCTGGACGCCCTCGACAACCCCGACAGCCGCGACGCCTACAACCAGCGCCAGAAAGCCCGCGACGACAAAGCCCGCCAAGAAGAACGGGAGGCGGCGCGCCAGCACCGTGAGGCGATGCGCGCCCTGGCCTGCGCCGACTGCGGCAACATCCCCGAGCAGGCCACCACCCGGGAGTACGGGCCCGACGGCCGCCAGGACTTCACACGCCGCCCCGGCGGCCGCTGCTGGGACTGCCACCTCAAGCACCTGGAGAAGGAGGCCGCGGCCGCCCGCGAACGCCTCCACCAGGCCCGTGCCGCCAACGCCGAGCTGCGCCCGTGCTGGACGTGCCGGGGTTCGATCGGCGGCGAGGAGGACTCAGAGCTGGAGCTGACGGAGAAGGCCGGCCCCGACCGGCTGGAGTGCCCCGGCTGCGAGCACGAGCGCCAGGAGAAGGGGCTCGGGCCGCTGGTGCTGCCCGCTCCGACCAAGCGCGAGCAGATGGCCGCCCTGGTCTCCACCCCCGCCGACCCGTGGTGGGACGTCCGGGCCCTGCACGCCAAGCTCTACCCGGTGAAGGACCGGGCGGCATGAGCGAGGCCCGGCACGGTAGCGTTCCCGTGCCGGGCCTGCGCCCCCTGGAAGGGGCCTTAGAGGCTGTCGCGATGGCTGTCGCGCCCCCTGTCGCGATGGGCCCTATCGTGCCCTGTGACCTGCACGGATAACCGGTTTCCCCCGTACCTGGGTCGGGCGCGACAGGCTCGCCGCGACAGGGTGGCAGCCCGAACTCTCCGATCACTCCCAGCGCATCCCGAGCTCGGTGAGGCGTTCGGCGCGGGCGTGGGGGATGCTGGTACGGCGGCTGCGGCTGTTGGCGATGAACAGGCCGAGGCTGATCTCCACGGTGGTGCCGTCGGCCAGTGCCAGCCGCTCCTTGTGCTTGCGAGGCACGTTCAGGTGGCCCTCCCGCTGGTGGTACTGCGCGGCCGCCGCCAGGTTCCGCTCCTCCAGCGCGGCGCGCGGGACCTTCGGGGCGGGCAGTTCCTCCGGCTCGAGCGGGGCCAGGCCGAGGACGTGTTCGCACATCCACTGCTGGGCGGGGCCGAGTTTGTCCCAGCCGACCTGCTGCGCTCGCGCCCACCCGGACAGGTCCTCCCCCTGGACGACCACGGTTCCCGGTGCCGAACCGACCAGCTCCCCGCCCTCGGTGGTGTAGCGCCATGCCAGGGTGAAGCAGCGCTGCCACTCCACCGCCCAGGCCGGGCACCAGGCGGGGTCGATCTCGTCGACCGCGGCCTTCCGGTCGGCCGGGAATGCTCCGGTCCAGTCCAAGCCGGTCTCGCCCGCTTCGGCGCGGCGCTGGAGGGTTTCGGTGCGGCGCTGGGCGGTGCGCCAGTTCTTCAGGATCGTCCCGACGGGCCGCCCGTCCCACACGGCGTCGTTGGGCGGGCAGGCGTGGCCGTGCTCGGCCGCGTACCCGGCCACCGCGGTGAGGTTGTCGGTGAAGGCGGTGTCGAAGGCCGACCAGACCATGCCGAGTTCGTCGAGTTCGGCGATGCGCTTGTCGTCGAGGACGGCGGCGGCCTTGTAGCGGCGCTGGTCGGCCACCCACGCACCGAGCCGGTGCCCGGACGGAGCCCGGTAGGCGTAGGGCACCTTTGCGTCGCCGAACGCCTTGCGGTAGGCGGCCAGCTCCTCCAGGCCGCGGCGGAACTCCTCCTTCTCGGGCTCCAGGACCCGGGTGCGGACGAACGCGGCGATCACCGCCGGGTCGCGCTCGCTGGAGAACGACAGGAGCCGCTCCCCGCTGCCGGCCGAGCGGGCCTCGTCCAGCTCCCCGGAGTGCCGCGGCTCCCGCTCCGGCCGGGTCTCGGACTGCGGCAGCGCCAGGCGCTCGACGGCGGCCTCGTCGTGGGCCCGCAGCGCCAGTAGCACCTTCGCCAGCCCGTCGTACGCCTTCGAGGTCAGCAGGTCCTCCCCGCTCTCCCCGGCCGCGAGCAGCACCGGCACCACGATCGTGGCCACCTTCCCGGAGTCCGGGGTGGTGCGCAGCGCCCGCCCGACGGCCTGGACCAGGTCGACCATCGACCCGCGCACGTCCGCGAAGAACACGCTGTCGCACGCGAACGTGTCCACGCCCTCGGAGAGCGTCTTCACCGACGCCAGGACGTGCCGCAGCAGCCGCAGCCCGTCCTCGCGCCGCACCAGCTCCGTGAACTCCTCCAGCGCGGCCCGCCGCTGGGCGGGGGTGTGGTCGGCCTCCAGCCAGGTGGTGCCCACCAGCTCGGGGTTGGGGTGCAGCGCCGGGTCCTGCTCCCACAGCGTCCGGGCCACGCCCGGCAGGCCGGTGCTCATCGCCCGGGCTTCTGCCACCAGGTGGTGGAACGACAGGGTGCGGGACAGGTCCCACTCCGCGCACGCGGACAGCAGAGCGGTCTGCAGCGCCGCCAACCGCGCCCCGCGGTACTCGACGGAGCGGACGTCCGCACCGCGCTGCTCCATGCCCTGCAGGACGGGGTCGGCGACGTCGACGCACACGATCCGGTAGGGGGCGATCACGCCGTCGGAAATGGCCTGCCCGAGCGGATAATCGTGGGCCACGGGGCCGAAGGCGGACAGGCTCTCGTCGTCCATGCTTGCGATCAGCTCGGCCGCCTCGACCCCCGCCTCTGCGGCCCGTTCCCGGTCGCGTTCGGAGAGCGCCCACACGCGCGGGGTGGCGGTCATGAACAGGCGGCGGTCGGCCAGGATCCGGGTGTTGTCCAGGATCGCCGCCCACGGCCGCCCGGCCTGCCCGGACACCCGGTGTGCCTCGTCGACGACGGCGAGGAAGAAGGCAGGCAGGCCGAGCTGGTGGGCCTTCTCCAGGTGGCCGAGGCCCACGCTGGCGTAGGTGGCGAACACGGTGACCCGCTTCAGCCCGGCGGTCAGCTTCACCAGCTCGGCCGGATCGGTGGTGCACCGCAGCCCCACGGGCTGCTCGTACCCGGTGAGCGAGCACAGCCCGACCATCCGCCCGCCGTGACCCTCGCGCCGCCACACCGCCACCGTCTGTTCCAGCAGCGGCAGCGACGGTACGAGCACCAGCGTCCGATCCGAGCGCAGCCGCTCGGCGATGTGAACGGCCGTCAGCGACTTCCCCGCGCCCGTTGCAGCCCGGAGCTGGCACCGCAGCCCCTGCGGCGGCACCAGGCCCGACGCCGGGAGCGTCAGAAGTCGTACAGAGGCGTCAGCGGCCTCCACCTGATTACGGCGGGGCTTTTTCATCATGATTCCAATTTCCCTTTCCAGGAATTCAAGCGGCATGATCGGAAAAGCGGGTACTGCTGATTCGAGCTGCTCGCGACGGCTCTGCCGCTACCAGTCCAGCGCCGGGCCGCCGTAGCTGTCGCCGTAGTCCTCGCGTCCGTACCGCGGCCGCTCCCGGTAGAGCACCGGCGGCCGCTCCGGGTGCGGCTCCAGGCCGGGCGGCGCGGCCGTGACGGCCACCGCGGGGACGTGGACCAGGCCGTCACCGTCGATACGGACGTGCTCGGCGAGCACCGCCAGCACCCGCTCTGCGCTCCACCCCAGCCCCTGAGCCAGCGCCGCCAGCCGCCGCCCCGCCTCACCCGGCACCACCACGCGCACCTCCACCCGGTCCACCGGCGCCTCCAGCGGCACCGGCCGTACCAGGTGCTGCTGCCGGGCCCGGCGTCCGGCCTGCACCCGCTGCTCCGACTCCGCCAGCCACGCCTGGGCCCGCTCGTCCAGGGCGACGTCGTACACCGCCCCCGCACCGCCCGCGGCGACCAGGACGGCGATGCGCTCCCACTCCTGCACCTCCCACGCCGGGCCCGGCCCCGCGTGCTCGTCCCGGCCTGCCTGCCGCGCCATAGCCCGCGCGGCCACCAGGCCTGCCCCGACCTGCTCCGCCGTCCGTCCCTGCGCCTGGCGCTGCACCCGCCGCCGCGCCGCCGCGAACCGTTCGACCTCGTTCATCACCGCACCACCTCTCCGGCCGGCACCGCCGACTCGTCCTCGCACACGTGGCCCGACGCCACCCAGCAGTCGTCCTCGAAGTCCGTCTCCAGCACCCAGCCGCACTCACCGCACTCCGCGCGGCCGTCCCACCCGATCGAGCCCGACCCGCCGTCCTCGTTGCAGTCGTGGTCGGCCGACACCCCGGTGTCGTCCTCGAAGTAGGACTGCCCCTCGGCACCGCATTCTCCGCAGTACCAGTCGGCCAGCCAAGACACCGTCACGCCGCCTCCCCCAAGCCCAGGAATTCCACGTCCAGATCCCTC
The DNA here is from genome assembly GCF_053603035.1 of Kitasatospora sp. NPDC004272. Taxonomy (NCBI): domain Bacteria; kingdom Bacillati; phylum Actinomycetota; class Actinomycetes; order Kitasatosporales; family Streptomycetaceae; genus Kitasatospora; species Kitasatospora sp. NPDC004272. The sequence goes on from NZ_JBSGET010000176.1 coordinate 14,795, forward strand.
CGAATTTCGACAGACGGCATTCTCAGTGATGTTGATCGCGACCAGGAGCCAGCCTCGTAAATTCTCCGGAACCCTTCTCACATCCCAGAGTCTAGCGGGCAAGAAGCTTTGATGCAGCGGAACGGGCGAAGCCCGCCCCCACGCCACCCCAACGAGTGACCCCACCATCCGACACCCCCGCAACCGCCCCTCACCCCCGAACCCCTCCCAGCCCACGGCGCGAAACGCCGCCCCATCCGCCCACCCCGCCACCCCCGAACCCAGCTCATCCATGCAAGGGCCGAAGGCCCCACCACCCCACACGCGCCATCAAACATCCTGCAAAACAGCAGAGTTGACACCACGCCACCCACTCGAACCCCACCCCGCCATCGGGCGAAGCCCGAACAGCCCGGCGAAGCCGGGCAGTCGGCGGCGAAGCCGACGAGCCGCCCGAGGCGCAGCCTCGGGCCCGGCCGAAGGCCGGCAGTCCCGCCGCCGAAGGCGGCGCGCAGCGCCGAAGGCGCAAGCAACCCGGGCCGAAGGCCCGTGGTTACCCGGCGCAGCCGGG
>NZ_JBSGET010000177.1:0-15327 GCF_053603035.1 Kitasatospora sp. NPDC004272
CGACGATCCGGCCCGCGTACATGACGGCGATCTTGTCCGCGACGTCGGCGACCACGCCGAGGTCGTGGGTGATCAGGATCAGCCCGGCCGACGCCCCGTCACCCGCGCCGGGCCCGCCGTCCACGGCACCGGCCCGCTCCACCAGCTCGGTCGGCGCCCCCTGCGCATCGGCTGGATCGGCTGGATCCGCTGGATCGGCCTGCGCATCGGCCCGGCCCGTTCCGCCCACCACCTCGGTGGGCGGTCCGGCCGTTCCGCCCACCACTTCCGTGGGGCGGTGCGGCGGCGGGGCCTGGGCACCGTCGTTCTCCTGGTCCGGCTCTTCGGGCTGCCGGGGCGTCGGCTGCTCAGTCACGGGACTGCCTCCCGGTCGGACTCCCCCGAGTCCACGTGCGCATCCACCATTGTCCGCCCGCCCCTGCGAACCCGCCGCCCCGCACCACAGTCCCGCCGGCCCCCGCCCCCGCCCCACGCCCCCGCCCCACGCCCCCGGCACCGGGCCCCAGCCCCACGGCCCCTCGCCGCCCCGGCCCGCGCCGCCTGCGGCGATTCGCCGTCCGCTGCGGCCTGTCGGAAGCTGGAGGGGCCGGCCGGTCCGGGCCGGTGCCGGGGGGCCGGGCTCGAAGGGCCGGTGAGACGCGTGTCTGGTGCCGCCACTCCTGCGAACCCCCGCACGCCTTCGCCACCACCGTCCTCCGGCCGGTCCGACCGGCTCTCCGCGCCGGTGTCGGTCCTGCTCTCCGCGCTGGTGGCGACGGTGGGCGCGCTGGCCGCGATGGCGGTGGTGGCGGCGCTCGGCCTGTGGCTGGCGGGCGCGGACGAGCTGCCGGGCGGCGGTTTCGGCTCGGTGCTGGCGGCCGTGCTGCTGCTGGCGCTGGGCGCGCCGGCCCGGCTCGACGGCAGCGCGGCGTTCGTGGCGACCGCGCAGGGCGGGATCAGCGCGATGCCGCTGTCCGTGACGCTGGCGGGGGCGCTGGTGGCGGCCTACCTGTTCCTGCGGCCGCTGCGGCGGCACGCGGTGGTGGACGGGCGGCTGCTGCTGGCCCGGGTGCTGGCGCTGGCGGCGTGCTGGACGGTGGCGGTGCTGCTGCTGTCCGCGGCGGCGCGGCACTCCTTCACGGTGCCGACGGGCGATCCGCTGCTCGACGAACTGGGCGGCGCGTTCGGCGCGGCGCCGACGGTGGGGTTCCGGGTGGATCCGGGTCCGGCGGTGGGGTTCGGCCTGCTGTGGCTGGCGGTGGTGCTGCTGCTCGCGCTGGCGGCCTCGCGCCGGGCGCCGCTGCCGACCGCGCTGGTGCGCTGGCACGGCACGCTGCGGCCGACGGTGCACGCGGTGCTGGCGCTGCTGCTGGGGTACGTGCTGCTGGGGCTGGTGGGCGGGTCGGTGGGGGCGGCGACGAGCAGTGAGCCGCGCGAGGCGCTGGCGGTGCTGTGCCTGGGGCTGCCGAACCTGGCCTGGCTGGGGTTCGGAGTGGGCCTCGGCGCGTCCTGGCACGGCCACGTCACGGACAGTCTGGGGCTGCCGTTCCCGCACCCGCTGGCGGCGGTGCTGCGCTCCGGGCAGGACGTGACGCTGGACCTGGGCGCGCTGGCGGAGCAGAACGGGTGGGCGTGGCTGCTGCTGCCGCTGGCGGCGCTGCTGGTGCTGGCAGCGGGCGTGGTGTCGGTGGCCCGGACGCGTCCGGCGCTGCCGGTGTGGCGGTCGGCCGTGCAGTGGGCCGTGGTGCTGGCGCTGGCGGTGCTGGCGGTCGGTCTGGTGACCCGGGTGTCGGCGGTGTTCGGGCTGTCGCTGCTGGGCCTGGGCGGTGGCGGACGGGCGGTGCTGGAGCCGAACCTCCTCACGGCCGTCCCGATCGCGGCCGGCTGGGGCGCACTGGCCGGTCTGCTCGGCGCGCTGCTCGCCCGGAGGCGGACGCGGCACCGGGCGCCCCCGACGGCCGGCTGACCGGTCGGCCGCCCCCGCCTCCCCCCGCAGCCCCGCGAGCGGCACCCGCGAACGGCCGGGCGCCCCGTACCAGCCCGGCACCCTCAGGGCTCGAACACCGGCCGCGCCCAGGCCGGGGGCAGCGGCGGCCGGTCCCGCCGGGAAGCCGAGGCCGGGACCGCCGGAGCCGCCGGGGCCGCGTCCCGCGCCTCCACCACCCGCACCTCGGCCACCGCCCGCACCTCCGCCGCCGCTGCCCGCAGCGCCGAGACGAACTCCAGGCAGCTCCCGTACCGCGCCCCGGGCTGCTTCGCCATCGCCCGGGCCAGCACCGCCCCCACCCCGGCGGGCAGGTCCGCGCGCCGCTCCCGGAGGTCCGGCGGCGGGTCGTTGAGGTGGGCCCAGAGCAGGGCGAGGTCGTCGTCGCGCCGGTAGGGCGGGTCGCCGGTGAGCATCTCGAAGACCACGCAGCCCAGGCTGTACACGTCGCACCGCCCGTCCACGGGCTTGCCGGAGATCTGCTCGGGGGCGACGTAGTCGAGCGTGCCGACGAACTGGCCGACGGTGGTCAGGCCGGTCAGCGAGAGGGACTTCTTGGTGAGCCCGAAGTCGGTCAGGTAGGCGTGCTCGGGGTGGTCGGGATCGGTGCCCTCGGCGATCAGCACGTTGCCGGGTTTGACGTCCCGGTGGACCAGGTCGTGGGCGTGCGCGGCGTCCAGCGCGCTGGCCACCTGGACGGCGATCCGCACGGTCTGGGCGGGGCCCAGCGGCCCCTCCCGGTCGAGCAGGGCGCGCAGGTCGCGGCCGCGCACGTACCGCATGGCCAGGTACAGCACGCCCTCGACCTCCCCGGCGTCGTAGACGGGGACGATGTTCGGGTGGTCGAGCGAGGCGGCGACGTGCGACTCGCGGACGAAGCGCTGCCGGAAGGTCTCGTTGCGGGCCAGCTCGGGGGCGAGCAGCTTGACCGCGACGGTGCGGCCGAGCCGCAGGTCCTCGGCGCGGTAGACCACCGCCATGCCGCCGCGTCCGAGCACGTGCTCCAGCCGGTAGCCGGCCAGGGTGCGGCCGTCCAGTTCGCCCGGCTCGGCGGCGGCCAGGGACGGCTGCTCCGGTGGCTCCCCTGGCATCGGGTCAGCTCCGGTCGTCGCGGTCGGCGGCCGCGTAGGTCTGCAGCTGGGCGGCGTCGCAGTAGTACCAGCGGCCCCGGTCGAGGTCGAGCAGCCAGGCGTCGGGGCCGTCCAGCACGGCCCCGAGCCGCAGGTCGCGGGTGCCGTCGCGGAAGGTCTCCAGGTCGATCCGGCCGGCCGCCCAGTCGTCGACCAGCCGCCGGTAGGTGGCCAGCGAGCGTTCCAGCGCGGCGAGCAGCGGGCGCGGGTCGTCGGTGGTGGCGAGCGGGGCGCCGGCGGCCGGGGGGCGCTGCGGGAGGGCGACCAGCAGGCGTCCGTCGACCCACGCGGACCAGCCGTTGGAGCAGACGATCCGGGCCCAGTTGCCGTTGGCCTGGGCGAGCGCGACCGGTAGCAGCGGGTCGAGCGGCACCCCGGCGGCGGCCGGGTCGGGCGCGGTCCAGGTCGGCAGGCCGTCGGCCGGGACGACGTGGGTGGGCCGGAATCCGTCGGGCGGGCCCATGCGCTACCGCCGCATCACGGCGGGTTCGTGCCGGCGCAGCAGTCGGGCGACGACCAGTCCGTAGGCGACGGCCAGCACGATCAGCATGCCCGTGTCGAGCAGCCAGACGCCCTGCCGGTGCGCGAACAGCGGGTCGTCGGTGAGCGCGCCGGGCACGGTGGTGTGCAGGTCGATGGTGGCGGCCATGGCGCCGAGCGCCCAGCGCGAGGGGACCAGCCAGGACAGCTGGTTGAGCACCGGGATGTGGTCGAGTTGCAGCAGCGCCCCGCAGAACACCACCTGGACGATGGCGACCAGCACCAGCAGCGGCATGGTCACCTCTTCCTTCTTGACCAGCGCGGAGATCAGCAGGCCGAGCATCATCGCGCTGAGCGAGAGCAGCGCCACGGCGAGGGTGATCTCCAGCAGCGGCGGCAGGAACACCCCGCTGCCGCCCTGCGGTCTGAGCTGCACGCCGATCAGCGCGACCATGGTCAGCACCACCGACTGGACGACGGTGACGGTGCCCAGCACGACGACCTTCGAGCACAGGTACGCGGATCTGGACAGGCCGACGGCGCGTTCGCGCTGGTAGATGGTGCGTTCCTTGACGAGTTCGCGCACCGCGTTGGCGGCGCCGGTGAGCACTCCGCCGACGCACAGGATCAGTAGCGCGTTCAGCGCGGTGTCCTGGTTCAGCCGGCTGCCGGCCAGGGCGTGCGCCATCGCGCCCATGACGAACGGCAGCGCGATCATCACGGCGAGGAAGGTCCGGTCGGCGGCGAGCGCGCTGGCGTACCGGCGGCACAGCGTGCCGACCTGGCCGGGCCAGCTCCGCGGCCGGGGCGGCGGGGCGGGGGTCGCCTCCGCGGGCAGGGCGTGCTCGGCGGGGGCGAGCGCGCCGGGCCAGTCGCCGGGGCCGCCGGCCGGGCCGCTGACGTACTTGCGGTAGGGGGCGGAGGAGCGGAACTGGCCGGCCCAGTCGCGGTCGGTCTGGTTCTCGAACGCCTCGAAGGCGTCCGGCCAGTGCGCGAACCCGAAGTGCTCCAGCGTCTCGCCGGGCGGCCCGTACCAGGCGATCCGCCCGCCGGGGGCGAGCAGCAGCAGCCGGTCGCACAGGTCGAGGCTGAGCACGCTGTGGGTGACCACGATGACGGTCCGGCCGTCGTCGGCGAGGCCGCGCAGCATCTGCATCACGGACCGGTCCATGCCGGGGTCGAGTCCGCTGGTGGGTTCGTCGAGGAAGAGCAGGGACGGCTTGGTGAGCAGTTCGAGGGCGACGCTGACCCGCTTGCGCTGGCCGCCGGAGAGGCTGGAGATGACCTGGTCGGCGCGCTTGCCGAGGCCGAGTTCGTCGATCACCTCCTCGACCCGGGCGGCCCGTTCGGCGGGCGCGGTGTCGTCGGGGAAGCGCAGTTCGGCGGCGTACGAGAGGGCCTTCCGGACGGGCAGCTGGGTGTGCAGGATGTCGTCCTGCGGGACGAGGCCGATCCGGCGCCGCAGTTCGGCGTAGTCGCGGTAGAGGTCGCGGCCGTCGTAGCGGACGGTGCCGTGGTCGGCGGGGCGCAGCCCGGTGAGCGCGTTGAGCAGGGTGGACTTCCCGGCGCCGCTCGGTCCGGCGACGGCGAGCAGGCACTTCTGGCCGACCGGGAAGGTGACCCGGTCGAGCAGGGTGCGGCCGCCGTCGACCTGGACGGTGAGGTCCTCCACGTCGAGGTCGATGTCGCCGGTGTCGACGAACTCCTGCAGTTCGTCGCCGACCAGGCAGAACACCGAGTGGCCGATTCCGACCAGGTCGCCGGGCCCGACGGGGGCCTGCCGGACGGGTTGGCCGTTCAGGTAGGTGCCGTTGTGGCTGCCCAGGTCGGTGATCTCGTAGCGGCCGTCGGGCGCGGCCCGCAGCTCGGCGTGCCGCCGGGAGACCGACAGGTCGCCGATCACCAGGTCGTTGTCGGGGGCGCGGCCGATCCGCACCACCTTGGTCGGCAGCGGCATCACGCTGGACGGCGGCCGGTACGAGCCGGTGATCGCGGTCAGTCCGGACGGGCGGTGGCCGGGCAGCTGGTGCACGGCGGTCGGCTCGGGCAGCGCGCTGAACGTGCAGCGCGCCCCGTCGCCGGGGCTCCCCAGGCAGAGCACGGTGCCGGGCTCGATCTCCAGGTGGACCACCCGGTGGCCGTCGGCGGCGTAGGTGCCGTTGGTGGAGCCGGTGTCGTCGACGATCCAGTGGCCGCCGCCGACGTGCAGTTCCGCGTGGTGCCAGGAGACCCGCGGGTCGGACAGCACGATGTCGCCGGTGGGGTCGCGTCCGAGGGCGTACCTGCGGCTCGGGGTGATGACCGTCGAGTCGCCACCGGTTTCCAGGATCAGTTTCGGCGCGGTGAGCGCACCCTCTCGCTCTCCCATACGTCGATGCTAGACCGCACGCCGAGCACCCGCCCGGGGGGCGGTTTTCGGCCCTTCGGGTGACAGTGGGAAGCGGTCGCCGCGGATCGGGTACCTGTGGGGTCGGGACGAGCGGCCCGTTGGGCGGCGGATGGGAGCGGGCTTGTGAACACCTGGGCAACCTGGACCACTCAGGGCATTCTGTCCGGCCACGGCGGCGTGAAGACCGTGGAGATCGGCGTCATCACCGGGGACCTGACGGTGCACACCATGTGGATCGAGGGCGAGGCGCGGCTGACCGTGCAGTACAGCGGCGCGCTCGACTGGTTCACCGTGGAGGGCAGCCCCGTGGCGGCCGCGGACGAGGCGGCGGCGCGCGAGGTGCACCAGCACATGGTGGAGGCCGTGAAGACGGGCGGGGGTGCGACCGCGCCCCAGGGCTGACCGGAGCAGCCCGCCCGGGCCGCCGCCGACGCGTGGTCGGCCGCGACCCGGGTTTCGTGCGTCCCGCCCCGGCCCGGCTCACGGGCAGGAGTAGCCGAACGCCGCCTCGGCCGGGCGGACGCCCGCGGGTTCCAGCACCTCCAGCCGCGCGGTGGCGGCGTACTCGCCCCGGCCCCGGAAGGTCCACTCCAGGGTGAGCGCGGTGCTCCGGTGCCCGGCCGCCACGTGCTGGACGAGCGGCCCGGAGTCGGTGCCGTCGCTGCGCACCCACCGGTAGCGGACGTCGCCCCCGCCGCCGTCGGTCTCCAGCGTCCCCGTGACCACGGCGGTGCCGTCGCACCCGGGCCCGGCGGCCGCGGTGCCCGCCGTCACGCCCGCCACCTCGACGGGGCGGCCGTACCCGTCCCACAGCAAGTACCCGAGCAGGGCGAGCAGCAAGGCCAGCGGCACCAGCAGCCACCTGTCCCACCGCCGCCGGGCCGGCGCCTCGGCGGCGACCGCCCCGTGCCACACCGCGGCGGCCCGGGGCGGCACCCCGGGTCCGAACCGCCGCAACCCGTCCTCCGGACCGGACCCGGGACCCGCGAGGGGATCGAGCACGGTGGCGGCGAGGTCCACGGGCAGCCGGACGGTCTGCTCGGCGTCGGGTGACGATCCGGCCGGGCGGAGCTGGACGGTGCGCAGGTCGTCGCGCGGGGCGGCGGCCCGCAACCGGACGGTCTGCTCGGCGGCGTCGGGCTTGCGGACGGGCCCGAGCCGGAGGCCGGGGTCGGGAGGCAGCTCGGTCATGGTCGGTCTCCTCCTACGGCACCGGGCAGATCATCAGGTACTTGCCGGAGGCCACCGGCCCTCCGACCGCCGTCGGCGTGGTGGTCACGTCCGCGCTCACGTAGTGCGCCCCGCTCCCGGTGGGGCACCGGAACGTGTGGGCCTGCTGCACGGCCTTCGCATCGCTCTGGACCTGCACCGGGGCGTCCGTCACGGGGGCGCCCGCGTCGTCGATCCAGGTGAACGTCATCGTCGCGGTACTGCCTGCGGGCTGCACCGAGACCGGGACGTTCACCGTCAGGGTGTAGCCGTCGAGCTTGCCGGCGGCCCGGCTCAACCTGACCGTGGCCGGCGGTGCGCTGCTCGCCGTCGGGCTGGGGGTCGGGGTGGGCGTCGGGGTGGACGAGGGCGAGGCGGTGGGGCTGGGCTTCGTACTCGTGCTGGGCTTCGCCGTCGGGCCGGGTGTCGCGCTCGGTGTCGCGCTCGGGCTGGTCTCCTCGGTGGGTGTGGGCGAAGCCACGGGGCCGGGGCTCTCGCTCGGGCTCGGCGGGGCCTCGGCCGTCGGGCTCGCGGTGGGTCCGACGCTGGTGGTGGAGGGCGGGGCGGCGGCGGGTCGCGGGTCGGCGACGGCGGCTTCCTCGTCGGCCGAGGCGACCGCCGCGAGCGCGCCCGCGACCAGGACGATCGCGCCGACGGTGGCGACCAGCCGTCCCCGGAACGGGCGTCGCGGGGGTGCCAGCACCGTCGTCGCGTACGAGGTGGCGCCGGGCAGCGCGCCCTCCGCGGTCGGGGTGGGCAGCAGCAGCGGCAGCAGGGCGACGAGCGCGGCCAGCCGCTTGCGTCCGCGCTGCTCCCAGTCGGCGCCGTAGGCGGCGCCGGCGGCGGCCTCCAGCTCCTCGACCAGGGCTTCGGCGCCCGGGGGCCGCTGCTCGGGGGTCTTGGCGAGTCCGGACCGGATCAGCGGCCGGAGGGCTTCGGGGGCCAGGGTGTCGGGGATCTCGGCCTCGGCGTGCTGGACCGCGAGTTCCATCAGCGTGGTGCCGGCATACGGCTTGGCGCCGGTGAGGCACTCGAAAAAGGTGGCGGTGGCGGCGTACACGTCGGTGGCCGGGGAGGCGGGGCGTCCGGCCCACTGCTCGGGGGCCATGTAGGCGGGCGTGCCGGCGACGGTGCCGCCGGTGCCGTCGCGGACGGCGATGCCGAAGTCGACGAGTTTCGACTCGCCGTCCACGGTGACCAGGACGTTCCCGGGTTTGTAGTCGCGGTGCACGACCCCGGCCCGGTGCGCGGCGGCCAGGCCGAGCAGCGAGCCCTTGAGGACGGCCAGGGCGGCTTCCGGCCCGGTGCCGCCCTCGGCGCGCAGCAGGTCGCGCAGCGAGATCCCCTCGACGAGCTCCATCACGATGGCCGCGCCGTGCGGGCCCTCGACGTACTCGTGGAGGCGGGTGACGTGCGGGCTGTCGAGGGCGGCGAGCAGTTCGGCCTCGACCCGGAAGGCGGCCCGGTCGGGGTGGTCGCCGTGCAGGTACTTGACCGCGACCGGGGTGCCGGTGGCCCGGTGCCGGGCGAGGACGACCCGGCCGGACGCGCCGGCGCCGAGTTCGCGCCCGTGCGCGTAGTCGGGGAGTTCCCAGCGGACCGGCGGCTTCTCCCCGGGGTGGCGCGGGGACGGGGTCGGGGTCGCCGGTCCGCCGCCGGGGTCGTGCGGGGGCGGGGTTGTCGGTCTGCCGCCGTCCGGGCGCTGCTCGTTCGTCACCTTGTCCACCCCCGGCGTCCCCGTGCTGCGCGGGGGCGTCCCGTCCGTCGCCTGCGGGCCGGTGCGGGTGCCCGGCCACCGGGAGTGACGCGCCCCCGGCCGGACGGGTTCCGGTGCGGGGGCGGAGAGAGGTCACGATCCGGGTGTTTCGTGCACCGATCGTCGGAGGGTCGGGGGCGGGTCGGTCACCAGGCGCCCTCCGAGGACGGTGCGTCGCGGCGGCGGGCGGATTCGGCGGCCTCGGCGGCGGTCGAACCCCGGTGGACCAGTTGCCGGCCGAGCTCGCTGAGGGCCCGGCCGACGGCGAGTTCGTCGCCGATGCCGGGGTCCGCGGGGTCGGTGGGGCTGCGGTGGGCCTCCGCCTCGACCTCGATCAGGTTGACCCCGGTGTCGAGGACCGCGTGCGCCTGGGTGAGGTCGCCGACCTCGACGACCCGCAGCCGGACCGACCACTCGCTGCTGTGCGGTTCGGGCGCCGCGGCGTGGCCGCTCACCGCGGCTCCTCCTGCTGCGGCGAGTCGGCGATCGGGTCGCCCTCCGCCTGGGACTCCTCCCACGCGTGCATGGTCTGGTAGGAGGTGATGCCTTCCTCGGGGTCGGCCGACCGGACGTCGTCCTCGTCCCGCCGGGCCTTCTCGTCGAGCCTGCCGTTCATCTCGGACATCCCGGGCTCCTCGCTCTAGCGTCCCCGCTTCTCCTTCCAGCGTGCCCCCGCGGGCGGTCTCAGTCGAGTTCGGCCAGGAGGGCGGGGTTGACCAGGGCGAGGACCGTCCGGACGTCCGCCGCCGCGACGGCGGGCCACAGCACGGCGCGGGCGGCCCGGTAGCGCTCGGCCAGCCGTTCCCGGTCCGCGGCCGGGAGCAGCGCGGCCCGGTCGGCGCGGGAGTTGTGCGCGTTGTCGGCGATCTTGACCAGGGTGGCGGCGTGGTCGGTGGTGACGTCCAGCAGCATCGTCCGGTAGTCCGTCCCGGGGGTGCGGGTCAGCCGCCGGACGGTCGCCACCACGGCGGCGGGGACGCCCGCGGCGAGCAGGTCCGCCGCGGTGAGCGGGGTGTCCTCCAGCACGTCGTGCAGCAGCGCCGCCATCCGCAGGCCCGCGCCGAACGGGGCGACGCCCGCGGCCACGGCGCGCACGTGCTCGACGTACGGCACCCCGGTCCGGTCGTACTGGCCGGCGTGCGCGCGGGCGGCGAGGGCGTCGATCCCCTCCGGGGTCAGGAACGGCGCGGCGGTCATCTGCGGTCTCCCCTGGTCTGCTGCTCGGCTCCGTCCGGAGTGTCGCACCTTCCGGGGTGCCGCTCCGTCCGGGGGGCCGCACCCCCGGCCCCGGCGCGGAGCGGTGGCCGGGCCCCGACCGCCGCGACGTATAGTCCGGGTGACCGGAGGGAGTGATCGTCAGGTGCGGGTGACACCGATCTCCCCGGAGCGGCTGGTCGGGCTGCTGGCGGGGCGGATCCACGGACTGGCCGACGACGAGCGGTGGTTGCGGGTCGCGGTCGACGGCGCGGACGCCACCCGGCCCGGTGAACTGGCGGACGCCCTGGTGGAGCCGTTGCGCCTGCTCGGCCGGCCGGTGCAGCGGGTCTCGGCGGACGACTTCCTGCGCCCCGCGTCGGTCCGCTTCGAGTACGGCAAGCAGGACCCGGACGCCCTCCACGACCTCTGGCTGGACCAGGGCGCGCTGCTGCGCGAGGTGCTCGACCCGCTGGAACCGGACGGCGACGGCCGCGTCCTGCCCACCTACTGGGACCGGGAGAGCGACCGCGCCACCCGGGCCCGGTACGTCGAACTCCCGCCGCGCGGGGTGCTGCTGCTGGACGGGCCGTTCCTGCTCGGCCGCTGGCTGCCGTTCGAACTGACCGTGCACCTCACCCAGTCCGCCGCCGCGCTGGCCCGCCGCACCCCGGCGGCCGAGCACTGGACGCTGCCCGCGCACGAGCGCTACCGCACCGAGACCGACCCGGGCGCGCTGGCCGACCTGACGGTGCGGGTCGAGGACCCCCGGCACCCGGCGCTGGTGGAGCGGGACTGAACCGGGCGCGCCGGGCGGTCAGGCGCCCGGCACGGGGCCGCGCTGGCAGCGCGGGCACCAGTAGGCGACGCGGTCCCGGTCGTGCCGGGCGGAGCGGATCGGCGTGCCGCAGCGCAGGCAGGAGCGCCGGCCCCGGCCGTACACCCAGTGCTGGTGGCCGGGCCGGGCGTCACCGGTGGTGACGTGGCCGGGCCGCAGCTTGTTGGCGTCCAGCAGTTGCCGGGCGCCGTGCAGCAGTCCGTCCGGGTCGGGCAGTTCGCCGACCGGCAGCCAGGGGGTGACGCCGGCCAGGAACGGCAGCTCGTTGGCGTACACGTTGCCGATGCCGGCCAGGGTGCGCTGGTCGAGCAGGGCTTCGCTGACCGGGCGCCGCGGGTCGGCGAGCAGGCGCCGGCGGGCCTCGGCCTCGTCCCAGTCCGGGCCGAGCAGGTCGGGCCCGAGGTGGCCGACCACCCGGCCCTCCTCGGCGGTGCGCAGCAGTTGGACCACCGGCAGCCGGTACCCGACGGCGGTGCCGTGCTCGGTGCCGAGGACCGCCCGGACCTGGAACGCGGGCCCGCCGTGCCAGCGCTCGCCGGGCCGGAACGTCCGCCAGCGGCCGTCCATCCGCAGGTGGGTGTGGAGCGTCACGCCGCCCTCGAACCTGGTGAGCAGGTGCTTGCCGCGCGGCGCCGTCTCCAGCACCCGGCGCCCCCGCAGGTCCGCGGTGGCGTGGGCGGGCACGCGGAAGTCCGACACCGTCAGCGGGTGACCGGCGAGCGCCTGGTTCAGCTGGGTGGCGACGAGGTAGATGCTGTCTCCTTCGGGCACGCCCTCCATCATGCCGCCCGCCTCCGACACCGCCGCCGGCCGCCCCGTCGGAGCCTTCCACTCCGCTTGTAGCGGAAACCGCTGGTCAGCGCGCCGGGGCTGTTCTACGGTCGGTGGAATGACAATCACTCACGAGGTGGCCGGGAACGGCCCCGCGGTGGTCCTGCTGCACTCCTCCGTCTGCGACCGGCGGATGTGGGACGGGCAGTGGGACGCGCTGCGCGGGGCCGGTTACCGGGTGGTGCGGTGCGACTTCCGCGGTTTCGGGGAGACCCCCTGCGCGGACGGCCCGTACGACAACCTGACCGACCTGGCGGACCTGCTGGACGGGCTCGGCATCGAACGGGCGGCCCTGGTCGGCGCCTCCTTCGGCGGCCGGATCGCCGTGGAGTTCGCGGCCCGGCACCCCGAGCGGGTCGGCTCGCTGACCCTGCTCTGCCCGGGCAGCTCCACGCACGAGCCCAGCGCCGAACTGCTCGCGCTGGACGAGCTGGAGGTGGGCCTGGTCGAGTCCGGGCGGCTGGACGAGGCGGTCGAGCTGATGGTGGACACCTGGCTCGGACCGGACGCGGACGAGGCGGCCCGGGCGAAGGTCCGGACGATGCAGCGCAACGCGTACGAGGTGCAGTTGGCGCCCGAGGAGGAGGTCTCCCCGACCCCGGTCGAGGTCGACCTGCGGGCGGCCGTCGCCCCCGCCCTGGTGTACTCCGGCGCGCACGACCTGGACGACTTCCGGCGGATCGCCACCGACCTCGCGGACCTGCTGCCGGACGCCGAGCACCGCGAACTCCCCTGGGCCGGGCACCTGCCCGCCCTGGAACGCCCCGCGGAGATCGCCGAACTGCTGCTCGCCCGGCTCGCCGAGGTCGGCCGGCGCTGAACCCGCCGGGGGCGGTCGGGCCCGGGGCAGACCGGCACCGGGCCCGACCGCCCCCGGCCCCACCGCCCCCGGCCCCACCGGCCCCGGCTCGAATCCCGCTCGACTCCCCCTCGACCCACCGGAGTTCACCCTCCGGAGTGAATCCCCCCGATCGGCCGGGACGCCGCACGCACCGGGCGCCCGGTCGATCGGGCGTTCTTCCTGCTGCTACGGGGCTTTCCGCGGCCGGGCGGAACGGTTCTGCACTGACGCCCCCTCAGGCATCCCGCTTCGAACGGAAACCGTGCGGGGTTCGAAAAACCCCGTGCACACGATCGACCGCTCTGATGGGATGCCGCCTGATCGACCTCGACGGAAACGGAAGAGGAAGCACCGCACCCTTTGGACGGCACGATGCGCGAAACGAACGGCTCCCCCGCCTCCGGCTCGGCGGAGGTCCTGGCCCGGCTCGAAACCTATTACGACGCGGTCCCGCGGTTCTCCGCGCGGGCCGAGGAGCACGGTCCCTTCACCCTGTTCGTCCGCACCGGGCAGGGCTGGCACTACTACGGTCGGCCGGCGCTCGACGGCCCGGGCGCCTTCACCGCCGAGGACGTCGAACGGGTCCGGGCCCGGCAGCGCGAACTGGGCGCGCCCGAGAGCTTCGAGTGGGTGCACGAGGTCACGCCGGGCCTGCGCGCCGCGGTCGAGGCCGCCGGTCTGGAGGTGCACGAGCACCCGCTGCTGGTGCTCGACCTCGACGCCCCACCGGCCGGTGCCACCGCGGCCGACGCCCCACCGGCCGGTGCCACCGCGGCCGACGCCTCCCCGGCCGGCGCCGCCGAGGTGCGGGTGCTCGACCCCGCCGACCCGCTGCTGGCGGCCGCGATCACGCTGCCGCACCTGGCCTTCGCCGAGGCCGGGACCTCGGTCGGCGCGGCCGGGCCCGAGCAACTCGTCGAGGCGGTGAAGAACCCCGACACGGAGGCGGCGGTGACCCGGATGGCCGACCGGATAGCCGCCGGGCGCACGGTCCTGGTCGCGGCCGTCGGTCCGGACGGGGAGCCCGTCGCCTCCGGTTGCCACCAGCCGGTCGGCGAGGTCAGCGAGGTCGTCGCGGTGGCCACCCTCCCGGCCCTGCGCCGACAGGGCCTGGCCCGCCTGGTCACCTCGCGGCTGGTCGAGCACGCCCGCTCCTCCGGGGTGCGGACGCTGTTCCTCTCCGCCAGTGACGCCGCCGTGGCGCGGATCTACGAGAGCGTCGGCTTCCGGCGGATAGCCACCGCCCTGATCGCCGAACCACCCACCGCGGGCTGACCGTTGCGGGCGCCGTGGTCACCGCGGTGACTGCGGTGGCCACGGCTGCGGCGGCCGGGAAGCCGCCGAGCCGGCCCGGGTCAGGAGAAGAGGGCGGAGCGGAGCTTGAGCCGGTCGGAGGCGCGGCCGCCCGGGCGGAGGCTGTAGTAGTCGCCGTCGCAGTCCGGGCCGGTGAACATGGTGACGGTCGACCCGGTGAAGTTCTGCGGGGCGAAGGCGGGTTCGGTGGTGTCGGGGTCGGCGACCTCGGGGAGGGTCACGCAGACCCGGCTGTCCGGCTCGACCAGGACGCCGGCCGCGCGGTTCCCGAAGTCGTCGTAGTAGGTGTAGCGGAACTCGCCGACGGCCGCGCCGGCCGGGCTGGGCACGGCGAGCAGCAGGGCGAACGAGGCAGCGGCGGCGGCAACCGTCTGACGCAGGTGCATGAGGTGGAACGGCCTTCCGGTCGGGATGTGGGCGGGGCGGGGTGCCCGGCCCGGCACGCACCACGCTAGGAGCGGGGCCGAGCGGCAAAACGGTTCTGCCCGTGCACCTCGCGTGTCGTCCCGCCCCAGTACCGGCCCGGACTCCGGCCCGGACGCCGGCTCCGCCCTGTTCGGTGACGCGCCCGGAGTGATGAGACGTCAATCGGGAGGAACGCCAATGGACACGGGGGAGGTCGAGCGCGCGTTCGGGTGTTAGAACCGGCGTCCAGCGGGCACATGTGTTGCTACCTGGGAGCAGGGTCGCGTCGGCGGGGAAAGCCGGGGCGTACCTGCCTGCGGCGCGGAGGTGGTTGATGGACGGACCCGCACTCTCCCCGCGTGAGCTACTGATCCTCCAGCAGATCGAGGCGGAGCTGGGGAGCGATCAGGAGCTGGAGCGCGAGCTGCGCACGATGCGGACAGCGAGGATCGCACGGCTACGACGGACGCTGGCGGCCCGGCCGTGGATCGTGGTCGCCGTGATCTCCTGCTGCCTGGCCGTCTCGTTCGGACTGTTGGCGACGGCGGTGGCACTGGACGAACCGGCCCTGCTGCTGGGCGTGGTGATCGGTTGGGCCGCCCTACTGGTGGTGCTGGTGGTGCTCGCGGCGTACCTGCACCGACGCGGGCGGATCAGGTAGCCGCCCGGTCGGCGGGCCGCCGTCGGCGGGCGGCCCGCGCCCCCGCACCGGGGTCCGGCGAGGGCCCCGGCCTGGAGGCCCCGGCGAGGGCCCCGGCGGGGAGGACCGCCGGTCCGGAGCCAGCGGGCCGCGCAGCGCCCGGCGCCGGAACGGCGGACGCGGGAACGGAGTCGGGGTCAGACGCCGGGCAGGCCGGTCTCCAGGTCGTCCAGGGCGTGCGAGCAGGTGCAGTCGCGGGCGGCGGGCAGCGACTCCAGCGCCTTGAACAGGACGCTGCGCAGGCGGTCGACGTTGCGGGCGAAGACCTCCAGCACCT
>NZ_JBSGET010000178.1:0-15015 GCF_053603035.1 Kitasatospora sp. NPDC004272
GTCCGGGGTTCCGGCGGCGGCCGGCCCGGGCCCCGCCGGGCCGGACCCCGCCGGGCCGGACCGGACGCGCCGGCCTCCGGACGTCACTTCGTCCAGGCCGCCTGGAACTTGAGCAGGTCGACCAGGTCGGTGTAGCCGACCTGGGCCGGGGCGTTGTCGGTGCCGGAGAGCCCGATGATGCTGCAGCCCTTGGCCTCCATGCCCTTCTTGACGCCCTGGAACTTCGGGCCGGGGCACTTGGCCACCGTGATCGAGGCGGGCGGGTCCATGAAGACCCCGTTGTGGCCCGCGGTGTCGATCACCACGAACTTCGAGCTCGGCGCGGTGAAAGAGAGGCTGGCGTCGCCGAGGTTCTTGATCGTGTAGCTGACGTAGACCAGGGTGTGGCCCTCGGCGTTCGCGGTGGGGGCCTTGGCCTCCTGGAGGTCCTTGATCGAGCCGATCTCGACCCCGGTGACGGTGATCTGGAGCTTGGTGGTGACGTTCGCCTGCTTGTCGGCGAAGTCGACCGTGACCGGCTGGCCGATCTTCACCGACTGGGCGGCCGGCTTCAGCTTGCCGCCGCCCCCGGCACCGCCGCCCGCGGCACCGCCCCCCGTACTCCCGCCGGTGCCGCCCCCCGCCGACGAGGCCGTCCCGCCGGGGCTCCCGCCGGTCGCCTTGCCCGTCGGGGTGGCGCCGGTGCCACCACCGGTGCCGCCGGTGCTCCCGCCGGTGCCGCCGGCGGCCGGGGCGGAGGCCGTCGAGGTGCCGGCGCCCGCCGCCTCGTCGCCGGTCCCGTCGCTGCCGTCCGGCTCGCAGGCCGTCAACGAGAACGCGGCGGCCGCGGCAACGGCGGCGACGGTCAATTTCATGGTCTTCGTACGCATGGTGCGCCAGTTCTTGGGCGCTCTCCGCGGAACCGTTACCGGCCTGCCCGTGCGGTGGCGCCCGATCCAAAAGTGACTCGGAGACATGGGCACAGCGGGCAAGAAGCCGTCCCCCCCGATCTGGCTCGTTGTCACGGACCATATCAGTCAGCTGAATTGCCGAACTAACCCTCCGGAATTCCGGGCCGACCGGTGGCTCAGAAGACATGGAACGCATACGACATAGGGGGCGATAATCGGACGGAGAACCATTTTGGCGGCATCGGATATCCGCTGCGGAGAAAGCGGTCCCGGAACTTCCGGTGTTCGCGTCAGAACAACCGGGCGGGGCAATCCGGACGGGCCGGGCTGCGACGGAATGCGGCGGCGGCCTCGGCCTCGGTGGGGCGCACGTCGCCCTGGGCCGTGCGCCCGTCGAACGTCCGTCCCGTGCGGGCGAGTCGGGCCACCGGTCCGTCTCCCCCGCAGTCCGCAGGTCGGCCCGCCGCCGCGCGGGCGCACCCCGGGCCGGGCTACGACGGGATGCGGAGCGCGCGGCGGATCCGAACACGCGCGGGCGCGCACGTGAAATCCACAAACGGTGGCGGTGATTCCGTGCGCCCCTGGTGGGCGGCGCGGCGCCGAACCGACGATGGCTCGCGCCTCTGACGGGCCGTCACCGAACGGCGCGTCACGGGCCGCCGCTCCCGCCCCGCACCCCGCGCGGGCACCTCCGGAAGGACGTCCATGCCGCACCGCTCCACCACCCTGCTGCGCCTGCTGCTGCCCGCGGCCCTCGCCGCCGGCGCCCTCGTCCCGCTCTCGGCGGGAGTGGCCGCCGCCGCGACGCCGATCTGTCTGAGCGGCACCCTCCAGTTCGACTACCAGTCCGCCGAGGCGGGCACCGGGAAGCCGACCCTGACCCGGGCCGCCCGCAACGCCTCGGTCGAGCTCTGGGGCCGGGAGAAGTCCACCGACACCGACCACAAGCTGAACCCCGACACCCAGCTGACCGGCGCCGCCGACGGCTCGTTCAACCTCTGCTACACCCCGGTCGCCACCACCTCGATGGACCACCTGTACGTCCACTTCGCCACCCGCGACAACCAGGTGTGGAAGGTCGCCGACGCCGGCGGCACGGTCTACACCTACGACACGCCGACCCAGACGAACATATCGACGGGCCTCGCCCTCGGCGTCGTCAAGCCGACCGGCGCGGCCCGCGCCTGGCACGCCTTCGACACCGTCAACCTGCTCTGGTCGCGCCGGGCCAACTCCACCACCCCGTGCTGGACCACCGCCGAGGCGAACGCCGCCACCTGCACCACCCTGACCGTCCGCTGGTACCCCGGTTCCACCGACGGCCCCTGGTACGACCTGTCGAACACCGTGCACCTCGCCGACGCCGACCCGGACTCCGAGCACACCGTGCTGCACGAGTCGGGCCACTTCTTCCAGAACCGGCTGTACAACGGCACCTTCCCGACCGTCACCAACTGCAACCCGCACTACATCGAGGCCGCGTCCTCCGCGACCTGCGCCTGGACCGAGGGCTTCGCCGACTCGGTGGCGGCCTACCTGCTGGGCGACCAGCGCTACGTCTGGCCGGACGGCTCCTCCTACCCGTTCACCGCCGCGGCGGGCTGGCAGACCGGCGACCAGGTGCAGGGCAACGTGGACGGCGCGCTGCTCCAGCTGTGGAACCAGGTCGACGGCAGCTGGGACCGCACCATCACCACCCTGGCCTCGCACACGCCCGCCACCTTCGCCGACTGGTTCAAGAACGTCCGCCCGACGGCCGCTCCCCCGCTGTCCACCACCGGCGCCGCGCTGACCGCGCTCGACACCCACGCCATCAACTACGGCCCCACCGTGGTCAACGACGGCGCCTACCACGCGCTCAGCAACGGCGGCGGCGTCGCCCTCCAGCGCGGCGGCACCTGCAGCGGCAGCATCCCCTCGGTGGCCGAGTTCGCCGCCCTGGACACCACCCGGGCCTCGCAGCGCTGGAAGTTCGCCACCAACACCGACGGCACCGTCCGCGTCTACGACAGCTGCCCGATCCCGCTCTACCTGACCGCGCCCACCACCGCGGGCGGCCAGATCTCCCTCACCGCCGTCAACCTCGGCGCCGCCAACCAGAAGTGGCAGGTCACCCAGAACGCCGTCGGCACCTACACCCTGACCAACCCGGCCACCGGCTTCGTCCTCGACGGCAACGCCACCGCCGGCCAGGCCGTCACCGCCAACACCGCCGCCGCCGGCAGCGCCGGCCAGAAGTGGGCCTCGGTCTTCTCCATCTCCTGACCCCGGCCCCGCCCGGCCCCTGCTCCCGGGCCGCCGGGGGCAGGGGCCGCCGTCCTGACGACCCGTCGACCGGAGCGGGCCGCGCGGTGCGGCGGGGCGAACAGTGGCGCTGCTTTGCCCTAGATTGCCCGGTTATGGGAGACAGTGGCGTGATCGGTCGACGGGTGCTGCTCAAGGGGGCCGCTGCGGCCGGTCTCGTGGTGGCGGCGGGCACCGGGGCGGCGACGACGGCGACGGCAGCGGGGCGGGCCGCCTTCCCGCAGCCCGCGACGGTCCGGCGGCGGCCGACGCCGGAGCGGGTGCCCTCGGTGCTGGAGCAGGTGCTGGACGTCCGGTACGCGGAGGTCCGGGTGCCCGGGTACGGGCCGGTCACCGTACGGGCCTACAACGGGGGCTTCCCGGGCCCGACGCTGCGGGTGCGGGCCGGGGACACCCTGCTGCTCACCCACGTCAACGGGCTGCCGCCGAACCCGGCGGGCGGGATGCACGGCGCCCGGATGCCGCACCGGCCCAACAGCTTCAACCTGCACGCGCACGGGCTGCACGTCTCCCCGTCCGGCCTCGCCGACAACGTGCTGCGCGAGTTCGCGCCGCGCGCCGCGTCCGGCGACCCGGAGCCGCGCTACCGCACGGTGCTGCGGATCCCGGCCGACCACCCGGCCGGGACGTACTGGTACCACCCGCACCTGCACGGTTCCACCGCCGAACAGCTGGCCGGGGGCATGGCGGGGGTGCTCGTGGTGGAGGGGGACGTGGACGAGGTGCCGCAGGTGCGGGCCGCCGCGGACGTGGTGGTGTGCGTCAACGAGCTGAAGCTGCGCGGCGGCCGGGTGCCGCCGTTCACGTCCGGGGCCTGGACGGCCGGGGTGCCGTCGGTGTTCACCGTCAACGGCGCGGTCAACCCGGTGCTGGCGCTGCGGCCGGGCGAGGTGCAGCGCTGGCGGCTGGTCGGGGCCACCGCGTTCACCGCACTGGACCTGCGACTGACCGGCTCCGACGGCGAGTTGACGATGCACCGGATCGCCCAGGACGGGGTGACGCTGCCCGCCCCGGTACCCGCGCGGACGGTGTCGCTGGTGATGGGCAACCGGGTGGACCTGCTGGTCCGGGGCGGGACCCCCGGACGGTACGAGCTGCGGGCGGCCCGGGTCCCGGAACCGCTGCTGACCGTCGAGGTGGCGGGCGACCCGGTCGACCCGCCGATGGCCCTGCCGGCCGCGCTGCCGGCGGGCCGCCCGTTCCTCGACGAGCGCGACGTCACCGGTCCCGACCGGGAGGTGCTCTTCCACGTCGACCCGGGCGTCTTCCCGCAGCCCTTCCCGGACGCCTTCCGGGTGCTGGGCAGCGGCGCGACCCCGCCCGCCGACCCCGGCGGCGACCTGCGCCACGACCCGGCCTACGGCCTGTACGACCCCGACCACGTCAACCACGTGCTCCCGCTGGGCCGGACCGAACGCTGGACGGTCCGCAACGGCGAGACCGCCCCCGGCTTCAACCACCCCTTCCACCTGCACACCAACCCGTTCCTGGTGACCCACCGCAACGGCGTCCGGCTGGACCCGCCGGTCTGGCACGACACCGTCGGCCTGGCCGGCGGCACCCCCGGCGAGTCGGTGACCTTCCTGGTCCGCTACGAGGACTTCACCGGGCGCACCATCGCGCACTGCCACCAGCTCCACCACGAGGACCTCGGCATGATGCAGACGGTGGAGTACGTGGCGCAGCCCGGCGCGTCCGGGCGCTGACGGCCGCTCGGCACCCGGACCGCCGACCGCTGCCCGCCGCCCGCGCCCGCCGCTACTCCCGCTCCGGCCGCGCGCCCCGCCCGATCTCGGCCAGGGACTCCTCCATCGCCGCCCGGGCCCGGGTGAACCAGTCGGCGATCACGGCGGTCTCGTCGGGCGTGTAGTCGGCGAGCAGGGCGCCGATGCGCGCGTAGAACGGGCCGTACACCTGGAGGATGCGGGCCTGCGCGTCGTCCGCCATCAGCACGCGGACCCGCCGCCGGTCGTTCGGGTCGGGCTCGCGGACGGCGTAACCGGCCTTCTCCAGGCGGTTGAGCACCCCGGTCACCGCGCCCGTCGTCAGCTGGGCCCGCTCGGCGAGGTCGCCGGCCGCGAGCGGCTCACCGGCCAGGGCCGCCTCGATGACGAAGCCGAGGCAGGTGAGGTCCGTGACGTTGAGCCCGAGTCGAGCGGCGATGTCCTGCTGGCCGAACTGGGCCAGCGCGATCATCCGGTCCATCGCGTACTGCGCCTGCTCGGGCGTCGCCGGGGGGCGCGGCTTGCCGTTCATGCCGGATCTCCTTAGCATCTAAGTAACTTAGCTTGCGAGATAAGTTGAATCTTCAGTCCTGCGGCACCACCCGCCCGCCCATCACATCAAACGGAGAGACATGAGCGCACACGGCGATCACGACATGGGGCACACGGTCGCGGGCTGGACCGGCTCCCTGCTGGCCGTCCTCGGCTTCACCGCCGCGGGCGCGGCGTTCGTCCTCGGCTCGGTCGCCGGACTCTGGGGCGGCGGACTGCTCATGGCCCTCGGCGCGGTGGCGAGCTGGGTGCTGCACCTGGCCGGCTGGGGCAAACCCGCCGGACCGCGCCCGCCGCACCACCGGCACTGGCGCACCCGCGACCCCGCCTCCCGCCACGGCCACCCCGACTGCCTGGGCTGCCGCCTCGCCGGCCGCCGCGGCCCGGCGTGCCACCCGTCCCGGCGCCCCGCGAACGCCTCCGGCCCGGCCGGAGAACCGGTGGCCCCCGAGGCGGGGTGACCCGACGGCCGCCCACCCCCCCCGGGGGCCGGACGACAACGCCCGGCGCGACTCCGCCCCACCCTGACCGGATGCGGTCAACTTCCTTCTGCAGTGGATGGGTTGTGGTGGACTTCGCTCCAGACGGTTTCGCGGGCGGTGCCGTTGTTGCGGGAGGGCGGGGAGTAGCGGTGGCCCCAGCGGTCGCCCCCGCCGCCCGCCTCGGCGATCTCCCAGGCACGTTGCCGCAACACGTCACCGCTCACCAGGCCACCCCCAGCGCGGAACGGGCCTCGGTGCCCAGCTCCGGGGCCGCGAGCCGGACGGGGGCGGGGAACTCACCGCGCAGCAACGCCAGTTCGAGCAGCGCCTCGGCCAGCCGCTGCGCCCAGGGCAGTCCGACGCACCCCAGCGCAATGCCCGCCAGCTCCGGCGGGACGTCGTCGCGGTAGACCGGCGAGAGGCCGGCCGGCGGGTCCAACCTGGCCGCCAGGAAAGCGCGTTCCAGCGAGTCGGCGGCCCGCTCGGAGTCGGTGAACCCGCCACGCAGGAACCGCTGCAGGACGTCGACAGCCACCAGCGGTTGTCCGGTGTACAGCACTTGGATTCCTTTCTCGGTGCGTTCAGGCCACTTCGGCCACGGCGACGCAACGCGGGCCCCGTCGGGCCGCACCCGGTAGACCCAGATCGTCAACCTGGCTTTCCGACTTGTGCGCTGCTGTTCAGCCATGGCGACGAACCTCGCGGGTGGTCGTACGGGGGCGATGCGCGGCAACGGCCACACGGGCTCTACATGGAGCCCTCTCCTGTACTTATGTAGAGGAGTTACAAGCAGAAGAGTGCCCTACTCCTCTATATAAGTAAACCCGCCGTGAGGAGAAACCCGCGACGGATCGCAGAAGTTGACCCTCCGTCAGTCAGTTGCAGCGAAGCGGTAGTCGAGAACGAACTGGTCGGCGGCCATGAGCGTGTCGCAGACCTCCACCACCCGGCCGGTGGTGGTGACGGCCTCCCGCACCAGGTGGATCACCGCCGCACCGGGGCTCAGCGCCAACGCGACCGCCTCGGCCTTGGTGGCCAGCCGGGCCCGGACGGTCTCCCCGTACTCGGCGAGCGTGAACCCGTGGTCCTCCAGGCGCTGGTAGATGCCGCCGCCGCCCGGGTTCTCCGCGAAGAGCTCCGGAATCTCCTTCGCCACGTCCCACGGCAGGTACGAGGTGGCCTCCTCGGTCGGCACGCCGTTGCGGAAGTACCGGCGCTTGCGGGCGAGCACCTGCGTACCGGCCGGGACCCGGAGCCGCTCGGCGATGTCGGCCGGCGCCCCGGTCGGTCCGATGAACAGCACCGAGACGGAGGCGACCCCGCCGGAGGCCTCGGTCTCGGC
The DNA here is from genome assembly GCF_053603035.1 of Kitasatospora sp. NPDC004272. Classification (NCBI taxonomy): domain Bacteria; kingdom Bacillati; phylum Actinomycetota; class Actinomycetes; order Kitasatosporales; family Streptomycetaceae; genus Kitasatospora; species Kitasatospora sp. NPDC004272. Next base: position 7,295 of record NZ_JBSGET010000178.1, read on the forward strand.
CAGGTAGGCCGCCTTGCCCGCTCTGCGGTGGGCCCGGCGGAAGCGGTCCGAGGACTTGCGCTGCACCGGAGGGCGGGAGCGGACGAAGGAACCGCGACCGTGGTGCGTCTCGATCAGCTGCGCCGTCCGCAGCTCGGCGATCGCGTTGCGCACGGTGCCCGACGCGACCCCGTAGCGCTGCATCAGTTCGGCCTCGCTCGGCACGAGGGTGCCGGGGGCGAGCGTGCCCGCCCTGATCTCCGCCGCCAGGTCGTCCGCGATCTGGAGGTACTTCTTCGCTTTCGCCGACGCCGTCGGCTCACTGCTCGCCATGGTCCTTCAGGGCTCCTATTCTCCTGTACATGAGTAACAGCGTCCCGAAGCCGCAGTCAACGCCCCTCCACTCCGTGTCCGTCGCGGGCGCGGTGGTGCGCGAGGACGGCCGGCTGCTGGTGATCCGCCGTGCGGACAACGGCAGTTGGGAGCCGCCCGGCGGCGTCCTGGAGCTGACGGAGGCGTTCGAGGACGGCGTGCGGCGCGAGATCCACGAGGAGACCGGGCTCAAGGTGGGCGTCGAGCGGCTCACCGGCGTCTACAAGAACGTCAGCCGGGGCATCGTCGCCCTGGTCTTCCGGTGCCACCTCGAAGGCGGCAGCGAGCAGCTCTCGGACGAGTCCACCGCGATCGCCTGGCTGACCGCCGCCGAGGTCTCCGAGCGGATGGCCGAGGTGTACGCCGTCCGCCTCCTGGACGCGCTCGGCGACGGCGCGGCCCCGAGTGTCCGCACCCACGACGGGCAGCAGTGGCTCACCGGGCACGCGACGGGCTGACCTCGTCGGCTCGTCAAGGCGTCAGCTCTTCAACGACCTCGGAGTTGCCCGTGATCCGCTCGGTGCTGACCGTACTGTGGTTCGCCGCCGCGATCGGCGGTGGTCTGCTGGTCGCCGTCGACTTCCGCGGCATCTCCAGAGGATCTTCGATCTGCTCGCCCGGTACTCGTGGACGGGGTCCGGTGCGGCTACCTCGACCACGGTCCGGATCGTCGGCGGCGGCTTCGCCGTGATCGCCGTCCTCGGCCTGGGCGTGGTCTGGCTCTCGCACGCCCAGCGGCATGAGGTTCTGTCCCTTCGACCTTGCTGAATGTCAGGGAAACCCGGTCGAGTTCATTCCGGACGGGCCGTACGCTGGCCGGCATGGCCCACGCGAAGACCTCTTTTGTCTGCCTGCCCTGTCGGGCCTCCTACAAGCAGCCCTACCTCGGTGACCACAGCCGGCTCTGCCCGCGTTGTGCCGAGCCGTTGATCCATGCGGGTTCGGCCTTCGCAGCACCGCGGCGACGTGACACCGCTGCTTGGCGGACCCTGTCGGTACTTTTGAATGCCGGGATCCGCTTCCACAAGAGTTGCTGTGGCGGCCCTGGCTATCGTCCGCGCACACTCAGCGAGGTGCGCGAGCGGATGACATACGCGCGAAGGAGCGGTGAACCGTTCGCGCGTGCATTGGTGAGCCGCGAGCTGCCGTAGCCGCTGGCACAACAGGTCAGCCACGCCTGTCCGATCATCTGGCTCGTCGGGTTGGTACGACTGGTCGTGGCGATCTGACGGACATGCAACATCAGATCGATCCGGCGTGGACGGGCCGGCTCCTCCGAGCGGAAACCGGGTGGCTTCCGGGGCCGGGCGGCGGGGAGACTGCCGGGATGATGCTGCACGAGGACGAAGTCCCGGTCGATGAGGCGCTCGTGCGGGCGTTGGTGGCGGAGCAGTGCCCGCAGTGGGGCGGGTTGCCGGTGGTGGCGGCGGGGGCGGGGACGGACAACACCATGTACCGGGTGGGCGGTGGGCTGCTGGTGCGGCTGCCCCGGACGGCGGACGCGGCGCGGGCCGTGCGCAAAGAGCGGGAGTGGCTGCCCCGGTTGGCGCCGTCGCTGTCGTGGCCGGTGCCCGAGCCGCTGTACGCGGGGGTACCGGGGGCGGGGTTCCCGCTGGTGTGGTCGGTGTACCGGTGGCTGGAGGGGGCCGAGGCGGGGCCGGACAGCGTGCGGGACTGGGCCGGGTTCGGGGCCGATCTGGCGCAGTTCGTCCGGGAGTTGCACGGGGCGGATCTGCAAGGGGCGCGGCGGACGGGCGAGTTGAGCTGGTACCGCGGCGGCGGGTTGCGGGCGGTCGAGGAGTCGGTCGCCGACCGCTTCGGCGAGTGCCGGGCCCTGCTGGGACGGGAGTTGGACGTCGACGCGCTGGAGGGACTGTGGCGGGACGGCCTCGCGCTGCCCGAACCGCCGGGGCCGCACGGGTGGCTGCACGGCGACCTCAAGCCGAGCAACCTGCTGGTGCGGGACGGCCGGTTGAGCGCCGTCATCGACTTCGGCTGCCTGTCGGTCGGCCACCTCGACGCCGAGCACGCCCCCGTCTGGGACCTGCCGCCCGAGGCCCGGCGGGCGTACCGGGAGGCGCTCGCCCCGGACGAATCCACCTGGACCCGCGCCCGGGCCTGGGCGATCGCGGTCGCGGTCAGCGGGGTCCCGTACTACTGGCGCACCCTCCCGGCGTTCGCCGCCGAGTGCCTGGCCCGGCTGCGGGCGGTGCTCAGCGAGGCGGTGGAGTGAGGGTTCGGACGTGGTCGGTGAGGCGGTCGAGGAACTCGTGCAGGCTGCGGGCGGCGAGGGCGAACTCACTGTACCAGGAGGCGTTTTCGGACTTCCAGACCCGGCCGGAGGCATCGATCGCGTAGAGCAGGCCGCCGCCGTCGCCGGCGAACACCGGCGCGCCGGTGTTCGCCTCCGCCGACCTGGACGGGGCCGTACGCGCGGAGGTGGTCCGCGACCAGCTCGGGCGGATGGACGAAGTACCCGTGGTGGACGTCGGGCAGCGAGGCTTCGGCGACCACCTCGTAGAACGCGGCCAGGTCGGCGGGCAGCGGTGTCCGGGCGGCGAGGGCGCGGGCAGCGAGGGCGCGGGCAGCCGCGCGGCTGTCGGTGGTCGCGGGCGGCACGGTGTTCTCGCCGGGCGGGAAGCCGTGCGTCGCGAGGAACGTCCGGGTGAGTTCGGCCAGTGCCGCGTCGGTCCGCTGCTGCCAGGCGCGGAGCCGGTCGGTGCCGAGTGCTTCGGTCGGCACGGCGGTTCCCCGGGGGCTAGAGCTGTTCGAACCGGAAGGCGCGGATGAAGGCAGTCCCGGGACTGGCCAGGACGCGGCCAGCCAGTTCCATCGGGGGTCCTCCGTCGGTGCCGGGTGCGCTGCCTGCGAGGATACCGGCACGAACGGGAAGGGAGCCGGGGTGCGCAGTCACAGCTGGGGTGCGGCGGCCGACGTGCCGTGCGCGTGCGGGGCGGTGCTGCGCTGGGGCGTGGGGCAGTTCGTCCAGGACGGGGAGTTGGGCTGGGACGGGGAGTCCTGGTGCCCGGCGTGCGACGGCGGCGGCTGCCTGGGCTTCGGCTTCGACGAGGCGCCGGCGTGGGTGCGCGGGCCGGTGCTGGAGCGGTACGGGCCGGTGCGGGTACGGCTGGTGGACCCGGCGGCGGGGCGGGGCGCGGCGCTGCGGGTGCTGCGCCGGGCCCTGCCGGTGACAACGCTGGCGCACGCGGTCGCCCTGGCCGAGCTGCTGGCCGGCGCGGGCCTGCCGGGGACGCCCGCGGAGGCCGGCTGGCTGGGCGGGCTGCTGGCGGAACAGGGGCTGGCGATCGAGACCGTGCCGGAGCTGGAGCCGGAGACCGTGGGGGCCGGGACGGGAACGCGGAAGGCCGTCGGGACGGCGCCGGGCCCGGAGGCGGACGCGGCGGCGGCCGCTTGGCCGTGGCCACCGCGCGCGTGAGCGCCCAACCTGGGGGCGGGGACCGGTCCTCGCGGTCGGTAACCCCCCGCCCCGGCCCCGGGGTTCAGCCCTCGCTGCAGGCACCTTGCCACCCGGCCCCGGCCCGACCGGACCCGCCACGACCGGACCGGAAGCCGGGCCCGAAACCGGACCTCGCCGACGGCGACCCGCCCGCCCGGCCCGGCGCCGGCGGTCAGTCCTTGTGGTCGGCAACCTGCCGCCGGGTCGCGGCGCGGCTGAACTCGCCGGAGCCGACCCGGGCGGCGAGGGTGTCGTCCGGGCCGGAGAGGAGGGAGCCGTAGCCGGTGGCGGCCCAGAGGCTGCGTTCGGCCGGGACCTCGAAGTAGGGGACGGTGCGGCCGTGGTCGCGGACCGCGAGGACCTGCGGGGAGCGGCGGGCCTTGAGGGCCTGGCCGCAGTCGGTGCAGACGGCGACGTCGACGCGGTCGCGGCGGCCGAGCGGGCGCCAGGTGGTGCGGCGGGCGGCGGTGCCGTGCCGGGGGTCGAAGAAGCAGAGCGGGAGCCGGGGTTCGGCGGCGAGCGCGGCGCGTCCTTCGGCGGCGAGGGCGAGCACGCCGGCCAGGTCGGGGAGGCCGTCGGCGCGGTCGAGGACCCGGCCGGCCGCGTCGTAGGCGTCCAGGGCGCGGCTGAGGCCGGGGGTGGTGGCGCCGTCGGCGCCGTCCAGGGCGGTGCCGAGGGCGAGCACCTCGTCGGCGGCCTGGCGGCGCAGTCCGGCCTCGTCGGCGGCCCGGTCGGCGGCGAACACCGCGTCGGGGAAGGTGAAGGCGGTGTGCCGGGGCTTGCGGCGGCTGCGGACCAGCAGGGCGGAGCCGATGACCAGGGCGAGCACCAGGACGGCGACGACCGCGAACGGGCCGGTGGCGGAGGACGAGGAGGACGGGGAGTCGGCGTGGTCCTCGGTCTGGGCGCGGGCCGCGTGCTCCCGGTCGACGCGGTCGGCCTCGGCCTTGTACACCTCGGTGCCCTTGCCGGTGCCGATCAGTTCGATCGCCCGGCCGATCTTGGCGGCCAGGCCGGCGTCCTTGAGCTCCTTGATCAGGGCGACGGCGTTGGCCGCGTCGCGGGCCTGGTGGGCGTTGTCGGCGGGCCACTCGTAGCCGTCGAGCCAGCTCCCGTAGTCGTCGCTGGTGATCATGATCAGCGGGGACTGGCCGAGGCGTTCCTGCACGACGGCGGCCATCGCCTTGGCCCGGCCGTCGAAGGCGTCGCCCTTCTGCAGCGGCACCAGCACCACCTTGATGGGCAGTCCGGTCGCGGCGATCTGCTCGGCGAGCTGCTGCTGCTGGGCGGGGGTGACGGCGGCGGCGAAGGCCGGATCGACGTACACCGGGGCGGTCTTGAGCGCCTCGGCGATGCTCGCCCCGGTCGCCTTGGTGGCGGGGGTGGCGTCGGCGGCGAAGGCCGGGGTGACGCCGCCGGTGCCGAGCAGGGCGGCGCAGGCCAGCAGCAGCACGGCCAGCAGGCCGGACAGCGGCCGGCGGCCGGGTGCGGTGAGCACGGCGGGTGCGGTGGCGGTGGGGCGGTCACTGGACACTGGCGGACTCCCTGGCCCTGAGGATGGGTGCGTCGAGGCCATCGGATGCGGCCGGAAGGATCTGCCCGGCGAGGGCGCGGACGGCGCCGGTGCGGACGGTGCCGGTGCGGGCAGCGCGAGCGGCCCGGGCCCGGACGGTGGCGGCGGGCCGGTCACTGGACACTGGCGGCCTCCCGGGCCCACTCGACCAGCGCCTCCACGCCTTCGAGCGCGGCCGGGAGGACCTCCCCCTCCTCGTTCCAGGCGACGGTGCCGCGGCCGTCCTCGTCGGGCAGGCGCAGCAGCCGCTTGTCGGTCTCCGCACGGCGGGCGGCCGGGTCGGCGGCGCCGTACCGGTTGACGCCACTGAGCTGCAGGAGGTCCCGGCACTCGGCGCACAGCTGGGCGGAGGTCGGGCCGAGGTCCACGGTGGTGAACCAGGACGGGACCTTGCCGCCGTCGGCGATGCCGTGCAGCGGGCTGAGGCGGCACAGCCGCGGGCCCCGCCGGCCCTCCAGGGTGTCGGCCCCGGCCCGGGCCAGGGCGACGGCGGCGGCCAGGTCGGACGGGTCGGCGGTGCGGCCGCCGTCCTCGCCGAGCAGGAGTTGGGCGGCGTCCAGGCAGTCCCAGGCGCGGGCCCGGCGGGGGTCGTCCTGGTCGACGGCGGCCAGCCGGACGGCGAGGGCGCGGGCGTCCTCGGTGGCCCAGGAGCGCAGTTGGCGGGCCGAGGGGTGGGTGGCGGTGTGCCGGGGGCCGGTGCTGGTGGGCCGGGCGGGGGTGGGCGCGGCGGACCGGGCGTGCCGGGAGCGGAGCACGGCGCGGGCGGTGGCGACGGCGGCCCAGGCGAGCAGCAGCAGGACGGCGAGCAGCATGACGCCGAGGGTGATGCCGCCGCCGAAGTCGTTGCTGAACAGCGGCGGGAGCCTGTTGCTGCGCAGCTCGGGCAGTGTCTCGCGGTCGCCGGTGTAGCCCTCGTCGCCGGTGGGTCGGGCGGCGGCGACCTCGTCCAGGACGGTGTTCAGCCGCTCGGGGATCTTGAGGTCGTTGGAGGTGCCCTCGCGGTCGGGGTAGCGCAGGTCGGCCTTCCGGAACCGGCTGGACAGGTCGGTCTCGGCGGCGGCGTACTCCTCCACCTGCAGGTAGCCGCCGACCGGGTCGACCTGCACGTAGACGCCGTCCCGGCCGGTCTGCCGGTGCACCTGGGCGAGCAGGGCGGAGCTGTCACCGGCGCTCTCGTCGTCGCCGTCGGAGGAGGTGAACAGCAGGAACACCGGTGTCTTGGTGGCGAGTTGGCCCATCCGCTGGCGGACGGCGGCGAGCTGTTCGGGGGTCAGCGGGTTGGGGGCGGAGGCGTCCTGGTAGATCCCGCCGTCGGCGGTGAGCGCGGCGGCGGCCTCGGTGGTGCGGGCCTCCAGGTCGGCCCGGGTGACGGTGAGGTCGGGGTCGTCGATGGTCTGCGGGAAGACGCTGGGCGCGGCGAGCACCACGCCGAACACGGAGGCCACCGCGACCAGCAGGGTGGCCACCAGCACGCTCCGGCGCAGCGGCGCGGGGGCGAGCGCGGCGGGCCGCGGGCGCCCGCCGCCCTTCGTCCCGGCCTTCGTCCCGCCCTTCTTGAGCTGGGCCTTCGCGGGGGCCTTGGTCAGGGCGACGGGCGGCTTCTTGCCCAGGTCGACGGCCGGACGGCGGACGGCTCCGGTGCCGCGGGCGGGCGGGCCGGGGCGCAGCGGGCGGCGGCGGGCGAACCACAGGCCGAGGGAGAGCAGCACGCCCGGGATGACCACCACGGCCAGGCCCAGCAGCAGGTTCTGGTTCTGCCGGTCGGTGGAGGAGATGTACGCCCGGGGCGGGTCGTCGTCGTAGTGCTGTTCCAACGCCCGGGCCTCGGCGGCGACCTGGTCCTTGCCCTGGGTGACCTTCTCGGTGAAGGCGGTGAACCGGGCGAGCGGCCCGGCGTCGTAGGAGACGGTGCGGTTGGCGATCCGGGCGGCGTCCTCGGCGGGGAGGTCGACGCCGAACGCCGAGACGGTGACGCCGCCGTACTTCTCGACCAGCACGTACAGGCCGTCGGTGCCGAGCCGGTCGTGCACCTGGGCGAGCAGCGTCCGGTCCGAGTCGGGCAGCACCAGCACGTAGGTGGGCACGCCGGTGCGCTCGGCGGCCTCGGCGTACCCGGGGGCCAGCGAACGCGGCACCTCGCGCGGCAGGTCGGCGGAGATGTAGACCGGGCTCTTGCGCAGCTCGGCGGCCAGCCGCTCGGCCTGCGACGCCTCGGCGGGCAGCAGCCCGGCGGCGGGGGCCGGGGCGGAGGCGGCGGCGGAGGCGGCGGGTGACGGGTCGGCCGTCGCGGACGCGGCGGCGGGGCCGAGCAGCACCAGCGCGGCGAGCGCGGCGGCGGCC
>NZ_JBSGET010000179.1:0-15014 GCF_053603035.1 Kitasatospora sp. NPDC004272
CCTCCCGGTCGGTGGTGGCATCGTCCGCGAAGCGACGGTCACCGGTCGCGTCGGGCACGTACTTCACACAGACAACGATCCTCAAGCTCACGGCCGCCTTGTCCTTTCCTACGGGAGGGAACTGAGTACCCCAACTAGACCACACTCCGTGCCACAGATCCACTCTCCCGGTGGTGTGAGGGGGGACTCAGTTCCCAGGCCCGGCGGTCAGGCGGCGCGGCGCAGGCGCAAGGTGGAGTCGCGGTGCGGGCGGGCGTCCGGGTCGGTGACGGGGTGCCCGGGGTGGTCGTGCCGGGCGTGCTCCTCGGCGAGCTCGACGGTCCACTCGGACGGGTCCAGCCGCAGCGAGGCGAGCATCTCCTCCGGGGTGGGGAAGTGCATCTCGGGGTGCGGGTGGTCGTGCTTGACGGGGGACGCGGCGTGGCTGGTGACCAGCAGCGTGCCGCCGGGGGCGACGGCCGCGGCGGCCCGGCGCAGCACCCGCTCGCGCGGGAACTCGGCGGGGGAGTGCAGGAACTGCGCCGAGACCAGGTCGTACGCGCCGGACGGGAAGGCGTGCGCCAGGTCGACGCGCTGCCACTCGACCCGGTCGGCGACGTTCTCCACGGCGGCCCGGGCGGCGGCCCGCTCCAGGGCGACCTGCGAGATGTCCGCGGCGGTGACCTGCCAGCCCTGCTTGGCCAGCCAGATCGCGTCCCCGCCCTCGCCGCAGCCCAGGTCCAGGGCGCGGCCGGGCTTCAGGTCGGCGGCCTGCACGGTCAGCGAGGCGTTCGGGCGGCCGCTCCAGATCTGCTCGCTCTCGCCGTAGCGCTTCTCCCAGAACTCGACCGCGTCGACGGCGAGCCGGGTCTCCTCGGCGACCAGGTCGGCGTTGATCGCGGCGGCGGCGCGCAGTCCGTCGGCGGCGGCGATCGCGACCTGCGCGGCCGGGTCGGTCAGGTTGCCCGCCGCCCAGACGCCGGGGACGCCGGTGGCGCCCGTCGGGTCGGTGGTGGCCAGCCGGGTGGCGAAGCGGACGCCCTCGCGGACCAGGTCGGTGGCCGCCAGGCCGAGCTCGGCCAGGAACGGCGCGGTCACCGCCATCTCGGTGCCGACGGCCAGCGCCTCGCACGCCGCCTCGGTGCCGTCGGCCAGCCGCACGCCGGTCAGCTCGGCGTCCGTGCCCTCCGGCAGCAGTGCGACGACCTCGCCCGCCAGCACGGTCACGCTGCGGGCGGCCAGTTCGCGCCGCTGCTGCTCGTCGAAGGGCGCGCTGGTGTGCGCGAGCAGGGTGACGTCCGCGCTCCACTGCCGCCACAGCAGCGCCTGGTGGACGGCGACCACCGGGTTGGTGGCCAGCACGGCGATCTTCCGGTCGCGGACCTCCCAGCCGTGGCAGTACGGGCAGTGCACCACCTGGCGCCCCCAGCGCCCGACCAGGCCGGGCACCTCGGGCAGCAGGTCGGTGGTGCCGGTGGTCAGCAGCAGGCGGCGGGCGTGCACCGCGCTGCCGTCCGACAGCCCGGCGCGGAAGCCGCCGTCCGCCTCCCGGCTGACGGTCAGCACCTCGGCGTCGTGGAACTCGCCGCCGTAGGAGGCGACCTCGGCCCGGCCGGTGGCGACCAGTTCGGCGGGCGGCAGGCCCTCGCGGCCGAGCAGGCCGTGGATGCCGTCGGCGGGCGCGTTGCGCGGCCGGCCGGAGTCGACGACCAGCACCGAGCGGCGGGCCCGGGCCAGGGTCAGGGCGCCGCTGAGCCCGGCGGCGCCGCCGCCGACGATCAGGACGTCGTGGTGGCGGACCGGGTGCGGGCGCCGGTCGGCGTGCTCGTGCGGGTGCTCGTGCTCGTGCGGGTGCTGGTGCGTCGTGGTCATGGCTCGATGGTGCGCCGCGTTCGCCGGATTGACAAACAATGTTGCTGAGGTGGCAAATGGAGGGGTGGACGGGACGAGGCAGAGGAGCAGGGCGATGGGCGAGGACTTCGAGGCGGTGCTGACCGGCGTCGGCCCCCGGCTGCGGGCGATCCGGCAGCAGCACGGCACCACGCTGGCGCAGCTCAGCGAGCAGACCGGCATCTCGGTCAGCACGCTGTCCCGGCTGGAGTCCGGCGGGCGGCGCCCGACCCTGGAGCTGCTGCTGCCGCTGGCCCGCGCGCACGGCGTGGCCCTGGACGAACTGGTCGACGCCCCGCCCACCGGCGACCCCCGGGTGCGGCTGCGTTCGTTCGTCCGGCACGGCTGGACGTACCTGCCGCTGGCCCGCAGCCTCGGCGGCATGCAGGCGTACAAGATCGTCGTCCCGGCGGGCGGCAGCCGGGAGAACTGCGAGCAGCGCACGCACGAGGGCCACGAGTGGCTGTACGTGCTCTCCGGGGAGCTGCTGCTGAAGCTGGGCGAGCACGAGGTGGTGCTGAAGGCGGGCGAGGCGGCCGAGTTCGACACCCGCACGCCGCACCTGTTCACCAACGCGGGGCGGACACCGGTGGAGTTCCTGAGCCTGTTCGGCCCGCAGGGGGAGCGGGTGCACGTACGGGCCCGCACCGCCAACCGGATTGGTGAGCAAAGTGATTGACGATGCGTCAGATATGGGCGCCGCGCCCGTGGGGGTGAGCGCGGCGCCCGAACGAGCGCTGGTGGTAGGTCAGTTGACGAAGACCGTGCCGCCGAGGGTGGTGTTGGTGACCGGGCCGTAGGTGGCCGAGAAGTTGATCGCGGCGAAGCAGATGCTCGGACCGGTCAGCTTGGTGAAGCCCTGGTTGGTCATGGTGATCTGCGCCGGGGAGTTGGTGGCGTTGCCGTTCAGGGCGCCGCCGGTGGAGGAGTAGGTGCACAGGGCGTTGCCGGCCAGGGTCTTGAGGTTGACGACCGCCTGGATGGAGCCGCTCAGGGCGACCGGGAACCCGGCGGCGTCGGAGATGCTCAGGGTGTAGGGCAGGTTGCTCATGGTCAGGCTGTTCACGCCGCTGACGCCGACCACGTTGGAGGTGCAGCCGGAGAAGGTCAGGGTGCCGACCGGGCCGGACGCGGTGGCGGAGCCGGTGGCGAGCGGGTTGCTGCTCACGCTGCCGCCGATGGTGGAGGCGGTGCACTTGACGCCGGTGGTGGTGCCCGGGTTGTACATGGTGGCCAGGGTGCCGCTCACCAGGTTCGCCGACAGGCTGTCGCCGACCCCGACGGCGGCGCCGCTGCCGGCGATGGTCAGCACCGGGGTGGTGCCGGCCGCACTGGCCGGGACGGCGGGCAGGGCGAGCAGGGTTCCGGCGGCGGCGAGGGCGGCGATGCCCGCGAAGGTGCGGTTGCGCATGAGGGTTGTTCCTTCCGGTGGGTGGGGCGGACGGAGCTGCTCCGGCGAGGTCGTCGGAGCGCGTGCCGGCCCCGCGCTGGGGACGGGGTGGCGGCACGGGTCGGTGGGGGAGCGGCCCCGGTGGGGCGGGGGGACGGCGGAGCGGGAGCCGGGTCAGTGCGCGGCGCTGTCGCTCAGCGCGGCGGTGAGGTCGGCGATGTCGGTGTCCAGCACGAAGGTGGCGTTCGTCTGCTGGAAGCTCACCGAGTCCTTGCCCGCGGCGGCGGGCAGCCCCATCGTCCAGTCGATGATCTGGTTCAGCGAGCCGAGCAGGCCGCACCCGCTGGCCCCGGGCACCGCGAAGGTGTTGTCGACCAGGGAGGCGCCGGTCTCCGAAATGGCCAGCGCGCCGTGCCCGTTCGGGTCCGGGGCGTAGTCCAGGGTGCCCGGGTCGCCGGTCATCGGCGGGGTGGCGCCGGTGGCTCCCGTGGTGGGCTTGAGCAGCAGCGGCGCGGAGTCCGAGCCGACGTAGCAGTGCGCGCCGAACAGCGCGTTGTACAGGTGCAGTTTGATCGGCAGCTGGAACACCGGGTACGGCTCGCCGGTCGCCAGCGGGGTGAACTTGGTGACCGGTCCCGCGAGTTCGACCTGCGCGAAGACGCTGGTGATGCCGGGCAGGAAGTTCTGGATGCCCGGGATGTTGATCTGCACCATCGGCGCGCTGAGCAGCGGGGCGCTGGTGGGCGGCACCACGGTGTACTGGTTGGCGGTGCTGCCGTCCGGGAACGCCACCTCGGGCGCGGACTTGTCCCAGTAGAAGCCGAACTGCAGCGTGATCGGCGAGTTGAACGGCACCACGGTGCTGCCGAGGGTGAACTTCCCGGCGTTGGTCACCGACACCAGGCAGCCGACCTGGAGGTTGGCCGGATCGTGCATGGCGGGCGCGGAGAGCGGACAGTTCCCCATGCCGGTGTACGGGGCACCGGGTGCCGCGGTGCCGGTGGCGGCGGAGGCCGGGGCGACGCCCGCCAGCAGGGCGGCCGAGGCGAGGGCGGCGGCGGCCGGCAGCAGCCGGCGGCGCTCGGGGGCGGTGGGAGGGAAGCGCATGGCGGGGCACTCCTGACGGCAGGGGGTGGGGGCGGGGCGGTGGAACCGGGGGATCGGGGCGCTCGACGCCACGAGCGACCGGGCCGGGGGCGCGCGACTGCCACCGTCGCGCCGGAGCGGCCCGCCGTGCCGGGAACGCGGCGCCCCCGTACGGGGAAAAGCGCCGGGCCGGAGCGAGAACGACCCGGGGGTACGGACGTGACGCCGTGGTTACCGCCGGGTACCTGCCAAGTTCTAGGCGGCTTTCCGACTCAACGTCAAGGAGGAGGGCGGAAGTTGGAAGGAAGGTGAGCGGAGTTCGGGCGGCACGGGAATCCAAATGCCCCACCAGTAACAGGAATTGACTGCTGTTCAGTAATTCACGGACGGTGCGCGAAGTATTGACCCGCCATGTACCCCGGGGTAACTTCCAGTCAGCCGCCGGTTGTGAGAAAGATCGTCAACTGCACTGCCGTGCACCACAGTTGGCGTTCCGGGCCCACGCCAGACCCACCCGCCCCCGGTGAGCCGCGGATCCCCCACCCGACCCTCTGGAGCTGTCCATGGCACCCTCCGCAGAACAACCCGCCGCCACCCCGACCGGGCGCGGCCGGGTACGGCTGCGCCGCGCCGCACTGATGGCGATACCGGCCTGCGTCACCGCGGGCGTCCTGGTGACCCTGACCGCGCAGAACGTCCTCGCCACCCAGTTCGCCATCTCCGGCATGGCCTTCGAGGTCACCGCCGACAAGCTCGACGGCACCGGGTTCGAGCAGTTCGGCACCCTCGACAACATGATCGAGAACAGCCCCAACGCCGGGGACACCGGCGGCCAGCTGTTCCTGATCCAGACCGTGGTCAAGAACGCCTCGCTCACCAAGCTCTGCCAGAGCGTCAACCTGGGCGGCATCAACCTGCTGATCACCGCCGGCGACAAGGGCACCCCCGTCACCGCCGAGAACCTCACCACCGACTCCGACCTGATGAGCGGCGACGCCGAGTTCAAGAACCTCGAAGTCGGCCGCGACGCCAGCACCTTCGACAAGGGCGGTGTGGCCGGCCCGCCCGGCATGTTCGGCCAGCAGGGCGACACCGTGGCCGTCGACCACTTCCGGCAGCAGAACTACGCCACCACCGCCGGGACCTTCCGGCTGCCCAACATGCACCTCAGCTTCAGCAGCAATGGCTGCTGAACCCGGACCGGCACCGGACCGGGCGGCCGACACCACGGCCGCCCGGCCCGCCGACAGCAGCGGCGGAGACGGTGGTGCGCCGGACGGCGGGGGGACCGCCGCGGCCACCCCGGGGCCGCCCGCCCCGCCCGCCCCGCGGGGCTTCGCCGGCTGGCGCGGACGCCGACCGTTCTGGGGCGGCCTGCTGGTCGTGCTGGCCGGCGCCGAGATCCTGTTCACCGAGAAGGCCCCGATGCGCATGGTCATCCGCATCGGCATGCTCGGCCTGGCCGGGTACGTCGTCCCCGCCCTGATGGTGCTCTGCGGGCTCCTGCTGATCTTCCACCCCGTCCAGCGGGTCTTCTACTCCGTGCTCGCCGTCCTCGCCACCCTCGGCACCTGGGTCACCTCCAACCTCGGCGGCTTCTTCATCGGCCTGCTGCTCGGCCTGACCGGCAGCAGCCTCGCCTTCGGCTGGCTCCCCGACCAGCCCCGCCGCCGCCGACTGCTGCGCCGCACGCCGAAACCCGCACCGCGGCCCGCCTCGCAGCCCGCACCGGACCGCGAACCGGGGCGCGCACCGGACTACGGGCCGGAACACCGAGCCACCCCGGCCTGAGGCCGGGGCGGCGTCCGGCGGAGGAGCGTGGCCACCGCCGGACGCGCCGGCCGCGGTCCCCGCACACCGAGCGGGCGGGGACCGCGGCCGGGCCCCCGCACTTGGTACCTTGGGCGGCTGACGGCCCGTGACCGGGCACGACGGCGGGCCGGGAGCGGCCGCGGACGCGACAGGGGACAAGCAGTGCGGGTACTGCGGTGCGGCAGCGACGCCGTCCTGATCGAGGCCGACGACGCCGAACAGGCCCAACGGCTGCACGCCGCCCTGCGCGACACCCCGCCCCCCGGCACCGGCGAACTCGTCCCCGCCGCCCGCACCGTCCTGCTCCGCTATGACCCCGCCGTCACCGACCTGCGGCGCCTGCGCGCCGCCGTCGGCGCACTGCCGCCGCAGGCGGCAGCACCCGCCGCGGCCGCCGAAACCGTACGCATCCCCGTCCGCTACGACGGCCCCGACCTCGCCGAGGTCGCCCGGCTGGCCGGACTGACGCCGCAACAGGTCGTCGAACGCCACACCGCCGCCCGCTACCGCGTCGCGTTCTGCGGCTTCGCCCCCGGCTTCGCCTACCTCACCGGCCTCGACCCGCGCCTCCGGGTGCCCCGCCGGGCCGAACCCCGCACCCGCGTCCCGGCCGGGGCGGTCGCGGTCGCCGACGAGTACACCGGCGTCTACCCCCGCACCTCGCCCGGCGGCTGGCAACTGCTCGGCACCACCGACCTCCCGCTGTGGGACCCCGCCGCCGACCCGCCCACCCGGCTGCGCCCCGGCACCGCCGTGCGCTTCGTCGCGGTCGGCGCGGAGGGGAGCCGGGGGGCCGGAGCGGCCGAGGGGCCCGGAGCGGCCGGGGGAGCCCCGGCGGCCGGAGGCGCCCCGGCGGCCGGAGGGGCCGGACGGGCCGCGGAGGCGCGGGGTGGGCTGCTGGTGGTCCGGGCCGGGTACGGGGCCACCGTTCAAGACCTGGGCCGCCCCGGGCTGGCCGCGCTCGGGGTCGGGCGTTCCGGGGCCGCCGACCGGGGCGCGCTGCGGCTCGCCAACCGGCTGGTGGGCAATCCGGAGGACGCCGCCGGGATCGAAATGCCGCTCGGCGGAGTCGAGTTGGAGTTCGACCGGGCCGCCACCTGCGCGCTCGCCGGAGCCGACTGCCCGGCCTGGCTGAACGGCCGTCCGGTCGCCGCCCGCACCCCGCTGGCGGTGCCCGCCGGAGCCCGGCTGCGGATCGGCACCCCCGAGCACGGCCTGCGCGGCTACCTCGCCGTCCGCGGCGGCCTGGACGTCCCCGCCGTGCTGGGCTCGCGCGCCACCGACACCCTCGCCGGCCTCGGACCCGGACGGCTCGCCCCCGGCCGACGGCTGCCCGTCGGCACCGCCGCCACCGGCTGGCCCGCCGCTGACCACGCCCCGCGCCGGGAACGGCCCGGCCCCACCGTGCTGCGGGTGGTCCCGGGCCCCCGCGAGGACTGGTTCACCGCCGCCACGCTGCGCACCCTGTGCGGCGAGCCGTACACGGTGACCGCCGAGAGCGACCGGGTCGGCATGCGGCTGGCGGGCCCCGGCCTGGAGCGGTCCCGGGGCGGCGAACTGCCCTCCGAGGGCATGGTGCCCGGCGCGCTCCAGGTGCCGCCGTCCGGGCGGCCGATCCTGTTCCTCGCCGACCACCCCGTCACCGGCGGCTACCCGGTGATCGCGGTGGTCCACCGGGACGACCTGGGCGCCGCCGCGCAGGCCCGCCCCGGCGACACGCTGCGCTTCCGGGTCGCCGACGGGCGCTGAGCCCGTGTGCTGGGCCCGGGCGCTGAGCCCGTGTGGCGGGCCCGTGTGACGGGTCCCGTCCGGGGTACGGGAGAGCCCATGGATGAGGTCGAAGTCGTCGTCGCCCACTCCGAACGCGCGACCCTGCGCGTCGGCGGCGTGTTCCTGAAGGTGGACGCCGACCGGGTGCGGCTGGACGCCGAGGTCGAGCTGATGTCCCTGGTGCCAGTGCCGACCCCGGAGGTCCTCTGGTACCGGCCGCCGGTGCTCGCGCTGGCCGCTCTCCCCGGGGCGCCGCTCGGACGCCTGGGCGGGCCGGTCACCGGCTCCCCGGCGGGGTGGGCCGCGGCGGGCGCCGCGATCCGGGCGCTGCACGACGCCCCGCCGCCGCCCCGGGTCGGCCGGGCCGGGCGGAGCATCGAGCGGCTGGCCGAGGAACTCGACTCGGAGGGCGGGCGGTTGGTGGCGGACGGCCTCCTGCCCGCCGCGCTGGTCGCCCGCGCCCGCCGGGTCGCCGAGGGCGCGTTCCGGCCGTGGCCCGAGGCGTTCACCCACGGGGATCTGCAGATCGCGCACGTCTTCGTCGACGGCGACCGGGTCACCGGCGTCATCGACTGGTCCGAGGCCGGCCGGGGCGACGCCCTGTACGACCTGGCGACCTTCACGCTCGGGCACGAGGAGCACCTCGACGACGTCCTCGCCGGCTACGGCACCGGCGTCGACCTCGACGTGGTCCGCGCCTGGTGGGCGCTGCGCAGCCTGCTGGCCGTCCGCTGGCTGGCCGAGAACGGCTTCGACCCCTTCGCCCCGGGCTGCGAGGTCGACGTGCTGAAGTTCCTCACCAGGGAAGGACATTGGGCGGACCGGCTCAGCCGAGGGTGACGGTCTTCGCCCAGGACGGCGGGTCGTCGGGGACGTAGTCGGGCTCGTCCTCGTTCACCCGGCGGTGGCGCGGGAACAGGCCGACGACGGTGCGGCACGGGGGAGCGGCGCTCGGCCACGGGGTCTGGCCGTCGGTCAGGACCACCAGCACGTCCGGGGCGGGGCGCCGGGCCAGGGCGGCGGCGAAACCGGTGCGCAGGTCGGTGCCGCCACCGCCGACCAGCGCCAGCCCGCTCCCGTCGGCGGCCTGCCGGACCGTCCGGGCGGCCGCGTCGCAGGAGATCACCGAGACCAGTTCGCGCCGCCCGTCCACCGCGCGCAGGATCGCCGCCGTCTCCAGCAGCGCGATGCCCAGCTCGGCGTCGCTGACCGAACCCGAGGTGTCGACGACCACCGTCACCCGGGGCGGGCGGTGCCGCAGCGAGGGCAGCACCACCCGGGGCAGGCTGGTCGAACGGCGGGCCGGGCGGCCGTAGCTGTAATCCGCCCCGGCGCCCGCCGCGGCGATCGTGGAGCGGATCGCCGCGGCGAGCAACTGCCGCCAGGGCTGCGGCGGGTGGAACGCCTGCTCGGCCCAGCGCCGCCAGCCCGCCGGGGTGTCGCCGGGCTTGGCCAGGATGCCCCGGGCGACCCGGAAGCGGACCAGGTCGCGTTCGTGGTCGGCCAGGCCGTGCGCGCCGTCCGGGCCGAGCTCCCACTCCCGCTCCAGGCCGTCCGCGCCGCTGCCGCACTCCAGCCACACCAGGCGCAGGTACTCGGTGCCGATGGTGAACTGCCGCAGGTAGTCCTCCATCAGCCCGTCCTCGGCCAGGCCCAGGGTGCTCGGGTAGACGGCGTCGGCGGGCCGGACCAGGCCGTCGCCGAACGCGTCGTCGTTGATCTCGCAGTCCGCCGCCAGGTTGACCCGCAGCCGGTCGGCGGGCCCGTCCAGCTCCAGCGCGCGCATCGCCAGGTCGCCGCGCCGGGCGTGGTCGCGCAGCAGGTGCGAGACCTCGTGCACCCAGACCGAGGCCAGCTCCTCCTCCGGGGTGCGGTCGACGAAGCCGGGCGAGACGTAGCACCGCCAGTGCCGGTCCACCGCCATGGTCGGCACCCGCCGGGACTCCACCACGTGCATCGCGAACAGCGCGGTCGCCAGGTACGGGCGGGCCCGCACCGCCTGCAGCCGGGCCGCGAACAGCTTCTCGGTGTCCAGCCGCAGGTGCGTCCGCTCGGTGGCGGGGCCGGTGGTCCGCGCGCTCATCGGCCACCCGCCCCGGCCGGGACGCGGGCCGCCGCCCGCTCGGCCCGCCGGACGACCTGCAGCGCACCCGCGAAGCGGTGGATCAACTCCGGTACCTCCCAGGCGTCCTGGCGCAGCGAAGCGAGCGTGGTCACCGGCACCACCAGTACGTCCGGCGGGCAGCTCTCCAGTGCCCGGGCCATCAACGCCCAGGCGGAGTCCCACCGTTCGCGGGTCGGCCGGGAGCGGACGGCGGCCACCACCCCGTCCAGCACGGCCTGCCGCAGGTCGCCGCGCTCGGGCAGCACGGCGGCGGACGGGTCGGCGAGCAGGTCCTCGGGCGCGGGCAGGTCCATCCGGTCGACGGCGGCCAGCAGTTCGAGCCCCGGGCCGTCGCCGACACTGCCGCGCACCAGCAGCGACAGCACCTCCCGGGAGGACCCGGCCGCCGAGCCGAAGGCCAGCAGCCGCACGGTCATCTCCCAACTGCGCGGCGACGGCCACGCCTTGCCGCGCCGGGTCTCGGCGGACGGCAGCCGGTGGGTCAGCTCGGGCCGGACGGTGAGCAGCCCGCACACCGCGCGACGGGCGAACTCGACGGCGGCGGGCAGCAGTTCGGGATCCAGCCGGGGCAGTTCGGCGCGCGGCCACACCCCGCCGAGGCCGCGCACCACCACCTCGGCGTCGTGCACCCAGTCCAGGTGGACGAAGCGGTTGGCCAGTGGCGGGCTCAGCTCCCAGCCGTCGGCGGCCGAGGCGCGCGGGTTTGCCGCGGCCACGATCCTTACCCCCGGCGGGAGTTGGAGCGAGCCGATCCGCCGCTCCAGCACCAGCCGGAGCAGTGCGGCCTGCACCGCGGGCGGGGCGGTGGACAGTTCGTCGAGGAACAGCAGCCCGCGACCCTGCCGGACCAGCCGCACCGCCCAGTCCGGCGGCGCCAGCGGCACGCCCTGCGCGGCCGGGTCGTCGCCGATCACCGGCAGGCCGGAGAAGTCGGACGGCTCGTGGACGCTGGCGATCACCGTGGTGAGCGGCAGGTCGAGTTCGGTGGCGAGCTGGGTCAGCGCGGCGGTCTTCCCGATGCCCGGCTCCCCCCACAGCAGCACGGGCAGGTCGGCGGCGACGGCGAGGGTCAGCGCCTCGGTCTGGAGGTCCTGTCGGGGCTCGGTGCCGGACTCCTTCAGGAGGTCCAACAGCCGTTCCGCGACGGCGAGTCGGGAGGAGAGGGAGAGGGGGGAAGCGGGCTGGGGCGGGACGGAAGAAGGCAAGGGTGATCCACCTGGAGTCGGGAGAAGGGGTACGGGTGACGGCGCGGTACGGCGGGACGTCCTGCGGCAGGCGGCAGGCGGCAGGCGGCAGGCGGCAGGCGGCAGGCGGCAGGCGGCAGGCGGCATGGCAGAGGTAGGGCAGGGCACGGCGGGGCGGGGTCAGCCCTGCCAGCCGCGCCGGTGCCGGGGGGAGCGGGAGGAGGTGCGGTGCGGCCGCCCGTGCGGGCGCGGATCGCCCGGCGGGTAGGCGGGAGCGGTGTCGTAGCGGCTGCGTTCGGGTTCGAGACCGGCCGTGTGCAGGCCGTGCACCAGGCGCTGCCGGGCGTCGGCCTCCAGGGCCTCGGCCAGCGGCCCGGCGGGCAGGACGGCCTGCGCGCCGAGCAACCGGTGCACGGCGGCCAGCGCCCCGGCGCGGTCGCCGTGCAGCAGCCGCTGCCGGACGGCGTCCAGGTCCTCCGGCTGCCGGTGCGCGCGGTCGATCGCCCGCAGGCAGGGCAGTGGCGGCCCGCCGAAGCCGGCCAGCAGCTCCTCGCGCCGCAGCTGCTCCGGGTCGTGGTCGAGCGGGACGAGCACCCCGTCGACCACGGCGATCCGGTGCGCCGCACCACGGCACCGCACCGTCAACGGCCCGTCCGCACCGGCCGGTTCGGGAACGGCGCGGCGGTGGTCGGGGGCGAGCGCGGCTGCCACCAGCGGGTGCAGTCCGTCCGGTCCGATCAGCCCCGCGCGCAGTAGCAGCAGGTCGGGCGGCGTCCAGGTCGCTGCGTCCGGCAGCACGGCGAGGCCGGGCGTCCGGTGCCGGGCCCGCGGCGGGGCGGCCGCCCGGCCGCCGAGCAGCAGGTGCCGTCGGTGGGCGAGCCGCACCGCGACGGGGGCGTCCGCGGGCAGGCCGTCCGCCGCCCGCACCAGGTCGGCCTCGACCTCCCAGGCCGCCTCGGCGAACTGACTGCCCGTCAAGTTCGCTGTCCGGTCCGCGAGTTCGGGTGCGCGTCGGGCGTCCCAGAGGTGCCGGTGCAGGTCGAGGCGGAAGCGCGGGTCGGGGCGCGGCCGGGGCCGCCCGGTGGCCGGGCGGTCGTCGGCGTCCCACAGCGCCAGCGTGACGCGCTGGGCCGCCGCCGCGCGGCCGGGCGCGGTGCGGGCCACCAGGTGCAGCGGCGCCCGGCCCCCGTCGCGCGGGTAACGCGCCAGGGTCAGCGTCAGCCCGGGCCGCAGCACCCCGTCCGGGGCGATCCGCGGCAGGTGCCAGCGCAGCAGGTCGGGGGCCAGGTGCCGCAGGTCGGCCCGGAGCCGCCCGGTCAGCTCGGAGCCGTGGGCGCGGGTGACGGCACGCAACTCGAACGCCGGATCGCATCCGGCCGCCGCGCAGGCGCCGCCCCAATCGCCCAGCGCACGGCGGGCGGTGGCGGTCTCGATCATGGTCGGGGGGACGGCGAAGCGCCGCACGCGCGACCAGAAACTGTTACGGGTGTCCTCGTCCAGGAGGGAAGTGTCGGCCATCAGCACGCACTTCGGAAGGACGGGACCTCCAATCCGTGAGTAGTCATCGCCGGTGATCGTAGCCGCAGATCGCCGACCTGTCAGCCCCTTTCCGCACCGGCCGGCCCTCCGGCACCGCTCGGTCCCCCGGATGCGGTCCCGACGTAGGGTGGGGCGGCAAGGGGCCGGGGCGGCCCGGGGCGGACCGGGAACGGCGGTGGGAGATGTCGGACGGACGGATCGCGGACGGTCCGGCGGCGGACGGCGTCGGCGCGGTCGGTGGTGCCGGGTGGCGGCGGCCCGCGGAACTGCTGCGGCTGCGCCTGCTGCGGGAGATCAACTCCACGGTGCACGGCGCCGATCTGCACCTGGAGCGCTACGACCGCCCGCTCGGCGACCCCGGGCTGTTCGGGCCGGACAGCGTGGTGTGGCGGGTGCACGGGCACCCCGCCGGGATGCTGGTCGGCGGGTTCGCCGCGCTGATGCTCCAGTCCCTGCACCCGGTGGCGATGCGCGCCGTCGCCGAGCACTCCGACTACCGCACCGACCCGGTCGGCCGGTTGCACCGCACCGCCCGCTTCGTCTCCACCACCACGCTCGGCTCCTCCGCCGCGGCCGAGGCCGCGATCTCCGCCGTCCGCCGGGTCCACGGCTACGTCCGCGGCCGCGACGCCGAGGGCCGCCCGTACCGGGCCGACGATCCCGACCTGCTCTGCTGGGTGCACACCGCCGAGGTGGCCTGCTTCCTGGCCGGGTACCAAGTCTTCGCGGGGCAGGGGAGGTTGACCGCCCGGCAGTGCGACGACTACTTCGCCGAGGCCGCACAGACCGGCCAACTCCTGGGTGCGGACGGCGTGCCGCTCAGCCGGGCCGGGCTCGCCCGCTACCTGGCCGGGGCGCGCGGCGCCCTGCGGGCCACCCCCGAGGCGCTGGAGGCCGTCGCCCTGCTGCGCGACTTCGGCCGCACCCGGCGCGAGCGCCTCGCCGTCCGGATCCTCACCAACGCGGCGACCGGCCTGCTGCCCGGCTGGGCCCGCCGCGCGCTCGGCATCCGCCGCCCCTGGGCGGTGCGCCGCCTCTGGGACCGCCCGCTGGCCCGGCTGCTCGGCGCCGTCATGGTCTGGGCGTGCGGCCTGTCCCCGATCCGCGCCGCCGCGACCGCCCGGGCCCGGGCCCGGGCGTCCGTACCGGCGGGCGGCGGGGCGCACTGACGGTCCCTCCGCGGACTCCCGCGCGGGCCACGGCGGCGAGGGGCGCGGGGGCGGGACGGCGGAAGGCGGCCGGGAAGGGGCCGGGGCGCGGGAAGGCGGCCGGGAAGGGGACGGAAGCGGGGAACGCGGGGGAGCGACCGCCGTACCGGGGCTGGGTTTCCGGTACGACGGCCGCTCCGGCGTCGTCAGTGGTCAGCGGTGGGTGCGGGGCGCCCGGACGTCAGCACTGGGGCCGGCGGCCGTGGTTCGCTCCGCGCCTCGCGCGGGCCTTCTTCTTGCGGCGGCGCTTCGACGACATGGCCTCTCCTCTCACGGCGGTGCACAACGGCCCCCCGTCCACGGTGCCCCGTGCGCGCCGAACCCGCCAGCCGGACCCGGCGGTCGGCCCGGGCCCGGGTGCCGCGCGACGCGCGGTGCCGGTCGGGCGGCGGCCGGCCGGCCCGGGGACCAGGATGGAGGACAGGGGGCCGAGACGGAGTAGCGGAGGCACGATGTCGCACCACACGCACGGGACCCACCAGGACGCGCCGGCCGACGAGTGGCCGCCCACCGAGACGCCCGAGGCCCGGATGACCGCGGAGGGCTCGCCGCCGCCGGACGAGAGCGAGAAGACCCCCGAGGACGGCCCCGAGTTCGCCGTCCCGGTCTCCTCGCCGCCGGAGGACGACAACGGCTGAGTCGCGGCCGGGGTGCTCGAAGCAGGTGCGGCCCCGGGTGCTTCGCCCGGCGGATCCCGGTTAGACGGACAGGGCATTCGTCCGTTCGTCCGTCAAACCGTTGATCCGACCGTCCGACGGAAGGAGCACCCCGATGACCGTGATCTCCCACCTGCCCGGCGCGCTGGAGGAGGAGTGGGACTGGCAGCTCGACGGCGCCTGCCGCGCCGCCGACTCCCAGCTGTTCTTCCACCCCGCCGGGGAACGCGGCCAGGCCCACGAGGACCGCGACCGCGCCGCCAAGGCCGTCTGCGCCCGCTGCCCCGTCCGCGAGCGCTGCCTGCTGCACGCGCTGGCCGCCCGCGAGCGCTACGGCGTCTGGGGCGGCTGCACCGAGGAGGAGCGGCGCAGCAT
>NZ_JBSGET010000180.1:0-14981 GCF_053603035.1 Kitasatospora sp. NPDC004272
GCCCGCCCGGGTCGCGACCCGTCCCCCACCGCCGTCGCCCCCCCCCCGCTCCTCCTCCCCCCGCACCCCACCGACGTCACCCCCCGCGGCGCCCCCCGGCGGGGGGCCCCCGGCGGGGCGGCACTGCGCGGCGGACCCGCTCAGCGCGGCTCGGCGACCAGCAGTTGGCTGTCGAGCGGCAGCCCGTGCAGCGCGGTCAGGTCGAACCCCGCCCGCCCCAGCAGCGTGCGGTACTCCTCGGCGGTCCGCTCCGAGCCGCCCGCGATGGCGAGCATGTGGACGTCGAACCAGGCCGCGAGCGAGGGCGAACCGTCCTCGGGGATCACCCGCTCGACGATCAGCAGCGCCCCGTCCGCCGGGACGGCCTCGCGGATCCGCTCCAGGACCCTGACGCACTTCTCGTCGTCCCGGCCGTGCAGGACGCGCGAGAGCAGGTAGACGTCGCCGCCGCCCGGGATCTTCTCGTAGTAGTCGCCGGACTCGTAGCCGATCCGGTCCGCGAACTCCGAGCCGGCCAGTTCGGCCCGGGCCGCGTCCACGACGTGCGGGGTGTCGAACAGCAGACCCGTCAGGCCGGGGTGCGCCTTCAGCACGGTCGTCAGCAGGACGCCGTTGCCGCCCGCGATGTCGACCACCGTCCGGGCCCGGGAGAAGTCGTACAGGCCGGGGATCGGGTCGAAGAAGGAGGAGCTCGCCGCCATCGCCCGGTCGAACCTGGCGGTCGACTCCGGGCTGCGCCCGAAGTAGGGGTACATGGCGGCGCCGTGGACGTGCTCGAAGGCGTTCTCGCCGGTCCGGACGGTGTGCAGCAACTGGCCCCAGCCCGCGTAGAACTCCTCGCCGTAGAGCAGGGCGAGGTCGCGCATCGAGCCGTGCTCCTCGGTGCGCAGGGTCTCCCCCAGCGCGGTGGTGCGGTAGCGGCCGTCCGGGCCGTCCGCCAGCACGTCGAGCTCGACCAGGAAGCGCAGCAGCCGGGCGAGCGAGGGCTCGTGGGTGCCGGTGCGTCCGGCGAGCTCGGCGGCGGACGCGGGGCCGTCCGCCAGGAGGTCGGCCAGGCCCAGGGCCGCCGCGGCGTGCACGGCTTGGGAGGCCCAGTAGCCGATCAGCAGGTCCATCATCCGGCGGGGTGCGGGGTCGGTCATGGCGGGGTCTCCTCGGTGTCCGGGGTTCGGGACGGGACGGGGCGGGGCAGGTGGGGCGGGGCAGGTGGGGACGGGACGGTGCGGGTGCGGGTGCGGGTCAGGCCAGGGCGAGGTCGCGCAGCGCGAGGTTCTCCACCCCGGTCAGCAGGCAGCCGCGGGCGATGGCGTCGCCCTGGATGAGCGTGCGCGAGCCGACGTGGGGCCGGGCGCCGATGGCGGTCACCCACTGCACCGACTCGACCGGCGGCCCGTAGGAGAAGCGGCCCCGGTGGTCCGTGCCGTCGGTGTCGAGCAGCCGGAAGGAGACCTCCGCGACGTCCACCCCGCCGGTGACGTACGGCTCGCCCTGGGCGTCGGGGATGACGTGGGGCCGGGCACCGCCGGTGGTGAGCAGGTGGCGCAGCAGCGGGTCGGTGGTGCGGCGGACGTCCGTGAGTGCCAGGTGGGCCTCCAGCAGGGCGCCGACGGCCAGCGGTTCCTCGTCGACGGCCGGGGAGGAGACCAGGAAGCGCCCGGAGGCCTCGTCCGGCTCGACGGTCATCTCCGGGCCCACCAGGCGGACGGTGCCGGCCTCCACCAGCGCGGCCAGCTCCTCGACGCGGGCGGTCGGGGGGCCGCTGGCGATGTAGTTGTTGAGGCCGCTGAACCAGCGGTCGACGTGGTCCCGGTACGAGCCGCCGCGCAGCCCCTGGTGGGAGATGACCTGGCGGATCTCGTCCCGCAGGTCGCGCATGATCGCGGCGGTGGCCTTGAACGGGCTGCGGGCCGGGCCCGCGGCGGACTGCTCCAGGTCCCAGCGCAGGCGGCCGGCCACCCACTCCTGGTACTCGGCGCGGTCGGCGAAGCGCCGGCCGCGGCTCGGCCGGTCGACCTGGGCCCAGTCCCAGTGCAGGTCCGGGTCCTCGAACCGGTCGGCGATGAGCCCGCGCAGTTCCGGGCTGTCCCACTCGTACCGGCCGTACTCGGCGAGGAAGGCCTCGCGCTCGTCCTCGGGGGCGTCGGCCAGGCGGCTGCGGTAGTAGACGAAGCCGACCTCCTTGGCGACGTACGGCCACAGGTCCTTCCGGAAGTCGAGTTCGCCGCGGCCCGCCGAGCGGCGCAGCCGGGCGATGACCTCGGCGGTGAGGAAGCGCGGCTGGTAGCGGGGGACGACCTCCAGGTGCACCTCGGCACGGGCCAGGTAGGGCACCCCGCGGCCGGACCCGGCGTGGACGAGCGGTTCCCGGCCGGAGGGCTCGTAGCGCAGCCGGCCGTCGGCGTCGCGCCGGAAGCGCCCGCCCCGGCCCTGGGTGAGCAGGGTGACGTAGTCGTAGAAGCTCAGGCCGAGGCCGCGCAGCAGCACCGGTTCGCCGGCCGGGATGTCCGTGAGGTCGCACTCGGCCGGGCTGAGCGGCTCGCGGTAGAGCAGCCCGTGGCGTTCGGCGAAGGACTTCAGCCGCTGCTGGCCGCCGGTGGGCGCGACGTCGAAGTGGCCCTGGGCGAGGACGACCGCGTCGCAGACCAGGGGCTGCTCCTCCCCGTCCAGCCACAGGTCCTGGACGCCGCCGTCCCGGTCGTCGACGGCCGTCGCGCGGGTGGGGTGGAGGTGGACGGAGACCTGGGCCGGCGCGTCGCGGATGATGCGCTCCAGTGCCCAGCGCAGGTAGGCGCCGTTGAAGGCGCGGCTGCCGTAGGACCACGGCAGCATGCCCGCGGCCTCCTCCCGCTCCGCGTCGGTGACGTCGGTGATCCGGCCGTCCGCGACCATCCGGGCGTACTGGTACTGGGTGGGGCCGGGGAGGATCGGGCCCTCGCAGGGGACGGACGGGTCGGTGAAGACGGTCACGTCGGAGGCGACCGTGTTCATCAGGAGCGAGCGGTCCTGGTCGCGGCGCCAGACCCGGCCGCCGCCGGCCGGGTACGGGTCGACCAGGTGCACCTCGACGGGCACCCCGGGCGCGATCAGCGGGGCGTTCGCGCAGAGCCGTTCCAGGGCGACGACACCGCGCGGACCGGCGCCCACGATGCCGACGCGGAGGACGGGCCGGGCGGCGGTCGCGGAGTCGGTGGCCACGGGGCCGGTGGTGACGGGGCGGGTGGTCACGGGGCGGGTTCCTTTCCCGGGGTGACGGGGGACGGTCCGGCGGGTGCGCCCTCGGGCGTCTCGCCGAACAGCAGGGGGAAGTGGTCGATGTCGCGGCGCAGCGCCGCGAACAGGCCAGCGCCCGAGGCGTCGTCCGCGGGGCCGCCGAGGAGCCGGCGGTTGCGTTCGGCGCTGGCGCGGGAGAGCGGGAGGCGTCCGGGCGAGTGGTACCGGACGGCGCCGGACGGGTCGCGCCGCGGGATGACCTCCGACCGGGCGTGCCGACTGGCGCTGAACGGGATGTCCAGCCGGCCCGCGGCGAAGGCGGTGACCACCGCGCTGTCCAGTCTCGGCGCGGACAGCACGGGTTCGACGATCTCCGCGGTCTCGCGCAGGATCCACTCCTGCTCCTCGCCGACGGCGGCCTCGTCGACGGTGACGAAGTCCAGCAGGGGCGAGCCGGCGACGGACGCGAGCCGCAGGCCCGCCGCGTTGGCGGCGGCGTCGGGGATCCCGAACGCCTCCTGGTAGGTCTTGGTGATGAGCTTGGAGGCGCCGCCGAGCCGGGCCGTGAGGGCCCCGTAGAAGATCAGTTCCTCGGCGTGCCCGCGGTCACGGGGGAAGACCCCCATGAACTCGTGCAGCACGGCGTGGACCTCCACCCCCGGGGGCAGGTAGCGGGCGGCCAGCAGCGGGATGCTGCGCAGTGCGGCGACGTCCTGGGCGAGGTGCCCGCCCTGCGGGTAGGAGACGGAGACGCAGCGCACCCCGGCGGCCGCCGCGGCCACCGCCTCCAGCACGCTCACGGCCAGGCTGATCGACGGCGGCACCAGGACGGCGGTGAGGGTGCCGAAGAGTTCGCGGTCCATCACCACGCCCAGCCGGGCGAGTTCGCCGCAGGTGCGGTCGACCTCGGCCCAGGCGGCCAGCGAGTCGGCGAGCGGGACGTCCTTGGAGTAGGGCAGGTTGTAGGAGATCCCGCCGCCCTCGAAGGAGGTGACGCCGGAGGCCACCGCGGTGGCGAAGAGCTCGCGCGGGTCGGGCGAGCCGTGCCGGATCTCCAGCGGGACGGCGACCAGTTCGTTGAGCTCCCGGCCGCGCTGCCAGCCGTGGGTGACCAGGGGGTAGCCGTTGAGCGTGCGGTGGTCGGTGCGCAGCGCCCGTTCGGCGCTCTCGAAGCGGCGCAGCCTGGTGTGCGAGTCGATGGTCAGGGTGAGCAGGTCGGGCGCGCCCTCCCGTTCCAGTTCCTGCAGCAGGGCGGCCATCTCGCGGTGCCCGCCGACGCCGCAGCGGGGCTGGAGGGCCGGTCGGCCGCTGGTCCGGGCCCGGGCCAGCACCTCGGCGGCGGTGGGTTTGCCGCTCCGCGTGATGTACGCCGCCGATTCCTCCAGCGTCGGCGTGGCGGCGGCCACCGGCAGACCGCTCACCGGCGGGTGGCGACCGGGGTGCGGCCGGTGGCCCCGTCCGCCCCGGAGTGCAGGGCGTCGAGGACCGGGACGAGATCGGCGGCGGCGGACAGCACCCGGTCGACGCCCAGCGCGTAGAGGCGTTCCGTCGAGGCCGCGTCCTTGGCGCTGCCGACGGAGAGGTTGCCGCCGACGAGGACCGGGCAGGGGATGCGGCCGGAGCGCTTGGCCTCGGCGAGGTCGTGGAGGTCCTCGTGGATCTGGCCGTTGAGGCTGCCGATGAGGACCGCCTCCGCCTGCGGGTGGCGGGCGCAGGCGTCCGCGAACTCGGCGACCGGGGTGCAGGTTCCGAGGTTGACGACGGTGAAGCCGTCGGCGCGCAGGCCGTGGGCGATCAGGTGGTTGGCGACGGCGTGGCTGTCGCTGGCCGCGACACCGAGGATCACCAGACGGCCTTCCCGTTCGGGCGCACCGTTCGGACGGTCAGGCATGGGCATGTCAAAAACTGCCTTTCAGGAGGTCTGCGGGACGGGACG
Organism: Kitasatospora sp. NPDC004272; assembly: GCF_053603035.1. Classification (NCBI taxonomy): domain Bacteria; kingdom Bacillati; phylum Actinomycetota; class Actinomycetes; order Kitasatosporales; family Streptomycetaceae; genus Kitasatospora; species Kitasatospora sp. NPDC004272. The sequence goes on from NZ_JBSGET010000180.1 coordinate 5,147, forward strand.
GCTGGCGGGGCGGGCGGCGGGGTCTCAGTCGTCGAAGGCCGCGAAGAGCTCGCGCTTGCTGACCGAGCCGATCCGGGCGACGTCGAACTCTTCGGGGTCGGCCGCCGAGAGCGAGTCGAACACCCGGTTGACGGCGGCGGTGAACCCCCACTCGGCGGTGTACGCGGGCCAGCCCCGGTGGCCGTCGACGAGGTCCTGCTGCCGGGCGAAGACGTAGTCGAACCACTGCTTGCCGGCCGGATGACGGTGGTGGTAGTCGTGGACCACGGTGTCCCCGGTGAGCACCAGGTAGCGGACCGGGAGGTGGACCAGGAGCATGCGCAGCGTCCACCGCGTCCACCCGGCGGCAGCGGCGGCCGCGGGCAGGCCGCGGGGCGGCGCCGGCTCACCGATGAAGATCGCGTTGGTCAGGCCGGCGAAGTAGTCGCGGCCCCGGCGGACGGTGGTGCCGGGCTCGGGGAAGGTGTGCTTGACGCACAGCCGGAGGGTGTTGCTGACCTGGAAGAAGAGGAAGGTCGGCACGGCCCACACCACCAGGGCGGCCGGCCAGAATCCGCCCACCACGGCCACGGCCCCTCCCCCGCCGTACAGCGTGAGGGCGATGACCCGCTCCGCGGTCGCGGCGTTGTGCCAGAAGGAGCGGATCCGGGCGATCCCGAAGGCCAGGTGGAAGCGGGGCGAGAGGCACTTCAGCAGCACCCGGCGCCACATCAGGCGGCGGGGCATGCCGGGGTGCAGGTCGAGGCTGATCAGGAAGGCCTGGACGGTGGGGTCCCGCAGCGTCATGTGGTGCACGGCGTGGTGGTCGGCGACGTGCTCGCGGCTGTAGCGCTCGAAGTTCTGGATCACGAGGAGCGCGGAGACCGCGTACCCGATCGCGGCGTCCAGCCTGCGGCGCCCGTACATGTTCCGGTGCGAGCACTGGTGGTAGATCATCATCCGGAGGTTGCGCTGGCCGTGCAGCGTGACCGCCCAGCCGGGCACCAGCAGGAGCAGGAACGGGCCGCCCAGGGCGAACGCCGCCCCGGAGAGCACGACCCCGGCCAGGACGGAGAGCACGGCGGTGGCCAGGTGGAAGCCCGGCGACAGGGAGACGGGCCGCTGGCCGGCCAGCGGCCGTCCGGTCAGGAAGGTGAGCGGCAGCTGCACCGGGCGGGGCAGCCGCCGCATGCTCTCGCGGACCGGGTCGGCGGCGGGGTCCGCGGGCGCGTCCGCAAGGACGTCCGCGGCGGCGTGCGCGGTTGCCTGGGACGGGTCCGGCCCGGGGGCGGACTGCGACGGAACGGACTGCGACGGGACGGGCTGCGGCGGGACGGGCTGTAACGACGTGCCTGCGCCGCGCACGGTCTGGGACTGCGGCGCTGTGTTGCCGGGGCTCATGGCGGACGTGCCTTTCTGCGATGCGGCAGCGCGGTGCACCGCCCGTCCCCGCCGCGCCCGCGGACTCCGCCGGACCCGTGCGGGCATGGCGGAGCGGGGCGTGGCGAGGCGTGCCGGGGCGGGCGTGCGGGGGCGCGGCGGTGGCCGGCTGCTGACGAGGGCGAGCACGAGTCGGTGCGGACGACGGGATGACATGACCGGATGACATGACGGGCTGACACGACGGGCTGACACGGCTTGAGAACCGAGCCGAAGGACACGGTGAGGAGGCCCGGCGGCGGCCGATCGTGCCGGGCTTGCTCGGAGCTGCCCTGAGAACGGCCTGCGTACGGCCGGTACCGGACGGCGGGTGGCGCGGCGCCATAGCGGCGCATCCCTGGCGTGTCACTCGCCGTCAATGCGGAATCACGCTAACCACGACTGTCAGATCAAGTCAAGCGGAGTCTGAATGGCAGTCAGAGGCATGGTCGCTATGGTCAGTCAGCTCGCGAATGAGTTAGGCTCGCAAGAACTGGTGAACGAACCTGACACGGCGTCAGAAAGGACCGGCCGACCCGCTGCGGTCCGGCCCGACAGGTCCGGTGCTGTCCCCACGTCCTGTGGGAGGAAAGGGAGTCACGGTGAAAACGGCACGACGTCGGTGCTGCGCTCAGGCCGGATCCAGGGCAGCGGCCAGCGCCTTCCACGCCTCCGTCGCGAGGTCCAGGTACCCGGCGTCCTCCGCCTCCACGGCGACCGCGCGCAGCGCCGTCCGGCCCTCCGCCTCGGCTCCCAACGCCAGCAGGCACCGGCTCCTCAACAACCCTGCGCGCAGCCGGTCATGAAAGGTCAGCAGGCCCGTCCGCTGCGCCTCGGCGACGTACGACAGTGCGCTGTCGTACGCGCCCTCGGCCCAGCACAGCCAGGCCCGGAGGAAGAACAGGACGGCCGTCTGACCAGGGCTCCCGACCAGGTCGACCGCGCGCTGGGCCTGCTCGATCAGCGCCCCCACGCCGTCGGTGCGGCCGCTGCGCAGCCGGAGCGCCCCGGCCGCCGTGCGCAGCCGCGCCCAGCCGGCGAGGTCGTCGCGGCTGTCCAGACTGGCCAGCGACCGGTCCATCAGCCGGTCGCTCTCCTCCGTGCGCCCTTCGCGGCCGCGCACACCGGCGCAGGTCCAGTAGGCCTGGGCCGCCAGTCTGGGCGCCACCTCGTCCGCGAGGAGGAGCAGTTCGGGGATCCGCCCGGCCGCCCGGTAGAGCAGGCCGGCCTCCGCCTCCGCCGCGGCCAGGGCCATCAGGGCCCGCACCCGTTCCGCGGCGGGTGCCCGGTGCGAGAGGCCGACGGCCCGCTCGCCGTTCTCCAGTGCCGCGGCGAGACGGCCGATCGTCCGTTCGCCGACCGAGAGTTCGGCCAGCAGCCCGGCGCGGGCGGTGTCCACCCCCGGACCGGCCCACGCGGCACTGCACTCCGCCAGGGTGCGCAGCACCTCCACCCGCGCGACGGGGCGGCCCTCGGTCCCGTACGCCTCGGCCAGCAGCCACAGCAGGTGCCAGCCCCAGCCGAAGGGCACTCCGTCGACCAGGTCGGCCACCGGTTCGAGCAGGTCGACCACCCGGCGGCCGTCACCGTCCCGCAGGGCGGCAGCCGCCTCGGCCAGCAGCGGACCCCGCGCGGGGACCGGCGCCTCCCCGCCGCACCGGCCGGCGGCGCAGGGCATGGCGAGGGCGGTCCGCCCCGCGGCGGCCGCCGACGGCTCGGGCTGCTCGGGCGGCTCGGGTGCGAGCAGCGCGGCCAGCGACACGCCGAGGGTGGTGGCGAGGTAGCTGAGTGTCTGCGCCGAGGGGAGGCGGTTCCCCATCTCCAGGCGTGAGATGTAGCTCGCCGACACCGGGCCGCCGGCCAACTCCGTCTGCTTGATGCCCCGTTCCAGGCGCAGCTGCCTCAGCCGCCGGCCGAACGCGGGCTGGTCCACGACCGTCATCGTACGCCGATCACCTCCCGGTAGGAGCGAACCACTGATGTCACCGTTCCCGGCCACCCTCACCACTCACACCCCGGACCCTTCCGGTCAGGGGCCGGTGGCCGACCGGGCCGGATCCCCACCGGTACCGGCCGGATCGCCGCAGCAGCCCTCCCCCGCGGGCCCGGCCGTGCCCGGCCGGGCGGCCACCGGCGATCTGGAGTGGCCCTAGAGCACGCCGCGGTCGGGGGCCGGTCCTGTCCCCGCCCTCGTCCCGCCCGGCTCTGACAAAACTATGACAGTGATTGTCAATCGGCAATGACGTCGTCAACGGGCACCGACCGGAGCGCCCGTCCCGACGGTGGACGCGCTGGCCCGGACCTCCCCGGACTCCTCCGGCCCGCCGGGCCCCGCCGGGCCACTGGAGTGGGTGGAGCCGGTGCAGTTCGCGCACTCCGCGAGGACGAGCGCGAGCAGGCCGGGGAAGGCCGCGTCGAACTCGGCCCGGCGCAGCCGGTTGAAGCGGCGGGCTCCGGAGTCCCGCTGTTCGACCAGTCCGCTCTGCCGGAGCACGGTGAAGTGGTGGCTGCGGGTCGCCTTGCTGACGCCGAGTTCGAAGGTGCCGCAGGCCCGGCTCCATTCGGGACTGCCCGCGAGTTCGCGCACGATCGCGCGGCGCACCGGGTCGGCGAGCGCCTGCAGGGCCTCCTGCAGGGGGACGTCCGCCGGTTCGGCGTGGCTGAGCCTGCGCGACCGCAGCGACCCGCACTCCCCCGAACCGTGGAGGGGCCCGGTATCACCCTTGAGAGCACCGGCACTTGACGGATCGTCAAGGATGCGACTTTGATGCACTGTGATCGACCTCCGTCGAACACTATAGACCGCGCAGGCCGTCGGCGTGCGGGGTCGGCGAATTCGGACTGGACGTGGAACGTCGGATGGGTGAAGCAATCGGAACGGCCGGGCGCACTGCCCCGATCGACCGCGACGGCCGGGCGGTGGGCGGTGCCGCGCTGGGCTCGGTCTGTCTCGGCTTCTTCATGGTCCTGCTCGATGGAAGTGCCCTCAACGTCGCCCTGCCGAGCCTGAGTTCGGAGTTCGGCGGCTCCCTGGCGCAACTGGAGTGGACGGTCAACGCGTACACCGTCGCGATGGCGGCCTGCCTGCTCGGCGGCGGCGCGCTGGCCGACCGGGTGGGGGCCAGGCGACTGTTCCTGGTGTCGCTGCTGTTCTTCGTCGGCGCCTCCGCGGCCTGCGCGGCGAGCCCGGGCATGGGCGCCCTGATCGCGGCCCGCGCGGTCCAGGGCGTGGCGGCGGGCGGGCTGCTGCCCGCGTCCCTCGCCGTCATCGCCCAGATGTACGCCGAACCCGCCGCGCGCGCCAGGGCGTTCACCGTCTGGGGCGGGATCAGCTCGCTCGCCCTGGTGGTCGGCCCGGTGGCCGGCGGCGCGCTCACCGCCGCGGTCGGCTGGCGGGCGATCTTCCTGATCAACGTCCCGATCGGGCTGCTGTCCGCACTGGCCTGCCGTCGCTGGGTGCCCGTGTCACCGGTCCGCCGGACGCCGCTCGACCTGTTGGGGCAGTCGGCGACCGCCGCCCTGGTGGGCTGCGGCGTCGGCGCCCTGATCGAGGCCGGGGCCGCGGGCTGGACGGCCCCGGCGACGATCGCCCTGTGTGCGGCCACCCCGGTCGCCGCGCTCGGTTTCGTCGCGGCGGCGCGGGTCTCCCCCCATCCCGTCCTGCCGCCGGAGACGTTCCGGCGGCCCGGTTTCGCCGCCGCGCTCGCGGTCGGTGCGCTCTACCAGTTCGGCGCCTACGGTGGGCAGTTCGCCATCTCGTTGCACCTGCAACGGAGCTGGGGGCTCGACGCGTTCCGGGCCGGGCTCGCGTTCGTCCCGTTCGCGGCGTGCTGGAGCCTCGCCTCTTTCGTCCTCGCCCGGGCGGTGCACCGGACCGGGCTGCGACCGCTGCTGGCGACCGGGGCCGCCACCGCGGCGGCCGGCTCCCTCGCCCTGCTGCCGCTGGGGGCGACGCCGGACTGGCGGGTGTTCACCGCGGGCAGCTGCCTGCTCGGGCTCGGCGCGGGCCTGATGGGCCCCTCCCTGCCGACGGTCGCCCTCCGGGCCCTGCCCGCCGAGCGGTCCGGACTCGCCTCCGGCTCGCTCAACGCCTTCCGGCAGATCGGCGGTGCGGTGGCGGTCGGGCTCTTCGGCCCGATGCTGGTCGGGGCGCGGGCCGACGGCCTGCGGACCTGCCTGGGGCTGGTGACGGTGGGCTTCCTCGCCGTCACCTGGGTGATCCTGCGGAGCGTGCGGTGAGCGCCGTGGAGTGACGGGCCCGGGCCGGCGGCACGCGGGCGGACGACGCACAGGCAGGACGGGTGCGGTGCAGGCGTCGCCGCACCCGGACCGCAGTCACGGGGCGCCCGGTCGGGCGGATCCGACGGAACGAGGAGGACGAAGAAGATGCGCGCAGTCGTGGTGGAACGACCCGGCGGGCCCGAAGTGCTCGTCATCGCCGAGCGGCCGGACCCGGTACCGGGTCCGGGTGAGGTCGTGGTCCGGACCGGGGCGATCGGGGTCAACTTCAAGGACGTCTACGAGCGGGAGGGCCGGACGGCGGCGGTCGCACCGTTCGTCCCCGGCTGCGAGGGCGCCGGTACGGTCGTCGCGGCGGGCCCCGGGGTGTCCGCACCGGCCGTCGGCGACCGGGTGGCCTGGTGGGCCTCGCCCGGCAGTTACGCCGAGCTCGTCACCGTCCGGGCGGACGCCGCCGTGCCGGTGCCGGACGACGTCACGGACGCCGACGCGGCCTCGGTCCTGCTCCAGGGCCTCACCGCGCACTACCTCGTCACCTCCACCTGGCCTGCGCGCAAGGGCGCGACCGCGCTGGTGCACGCCGCGGCCGGCGGCGTGGGCAGGCACCTGTCCCGGCTGCTCGCCGATTCGGGGGTGCGGGTGATCGGCACGGTCTCGTCGGCCGAGAAGGCGGAGACGGCCGCGGCGGCCGGCGTGACGGAGGTGGTGGTCCGCGAGAACGGCGAATTCGCCACCAGGGTCCGCGAGTTGACCGACGGCCGGGGCGTCGACGTGGTGTTCGACAGCATCGGCCGGGACACCTTCGAGGCCGGTCTCGGCATCCTGGCCCGGCGTGGCACCTTCGTCCTGGTCGGGGCGGCCTCGGGGCCCGCCCCTGCGCTCGACCCGCAGTCGCTCGCCGCCCGGGGCTCGGTCTTCCTCACCCGGCCCACCCTGGTCGACCACGCCACCGAACCCGAGGAGTTGCGCGCACGGGCGGCGGAGGTGTTCGACTGGCTGCGGGAGGGGAGGATCCGGCTCTCCGTCAGCAACACCTACCCGCTGGCGGAGGCCGCCGGGGCCCATGCGGACCTCCAGTCCGGCCGCACCACCGGCAAGTTGCTGCTCCGGCCGTCCTGAGCCGCTCCCGGTCCGGCCGGGCAGGACCGAGGCCGCCGGGCCGGCCGGCCGGGTCCTCGGTCAGTCCTCGATCCGCACCAGGGCGAGGGTGACGTTGTCCGGGCCGCCGGCCCGGATCGCGGCCCGCCACAGGTCGACCAGGGCGCGCTGGTCGTCGCCCTGCGGGTCGCCGTCGGCCTCGGCCGCCGCCTCGGTGAGCAGGGCGGCGAGCTCCTCGGGGGCGACCGGGTCGGTGAGGCCGTCGGTGCACAGCAGGTAGCGGGCGCCGGGCTCGACGGGCAGCCGGACGAGGTGGGGCCGGAGGTCCGCCGGGGCGGTGGGGCCGCCGAGGGTGCTGGTGACCAGGTGGCTGGTGCGCCGGCCGGGGGCGGGCGGCGGGCTGTCGTCGGTGCTGAGCTGGCGCAGCCCGAGGCCCTCGCCCCGGTCCGGGGTGATCTCGTGGACCTGGCTGTCCCCGATGTTGAACACCAGGACGTGGTCGGCGCCGAACACCGCCCCGGCCACCGTGGTGGCCATCCCGGCCAGCCCGGGGTCGGCCTCCCCCGCCGCGTGCAGGACGGCGTGGCAGGCCCGCAACTCGTCGGTGACGTCCTGTTCGGCGCGCAACCGCGGCCCGGCGGCGGCCAGGTGGCGGGCGGTCAGCGCGGAGGCCACGTCCCCGGCGGGGTGGCCGCCGAGACCGTCGGCGACCGCGACCACCACCGGGGTGTCGCCGAGCGGGAACACCAGGGACTGCGGGCTGTCGGTGGAGGTGGCGCACAGCGTCCACGGGCCCAGGACCAGACTGTCCTCGTTGTGCTCCCTGACCACTCCGTCATGGCTGAGCGCGCTGACGACGACGTACGGCACTCCACGGCCCCTTCACCGACCCCCGGACGACTCCTGACCGCACGATTCTCCCCCTCGCCCCGGACCGCCCCGCGGCAGGGGCGCCGGTTCGGCCACCGGGGGCCGGGCAGCTCGCCGGGCGGCCGGTCCGGGTCGGCGAGCGGCGCGGGCAGCAGCGGCCGCCGGGGCGGCCCCGCGGCCGCCCGGAACCGACGCTGCGAACGAGCACCGCCAGCGGCTCGGGAGAGCACCATCAGGGGCTCGGGGAACGGCGAGGCCCGGTCTGCTGACGGTGCACTGCCGGAGCGCGCATCGGCTTCCGGTTCCGTTCACCACCCGCAGCAGTACGGACACCCCGATGGGCTCCGGCCGTCAGCAGCACCGACCCGCCGTTCCCCGGGCCCCTGAACACCCGCGCTGGCGGTCAGGTGGTGAGGGTGAGCGGCGGTTCCCAGGTGACGGCGGTCTCGTCGTGCGCGGTGTGGCGGTTGGCCCAGGTGAGCAGGGCGGTGCGGCAGGCGTGGTCGAGGTGGCGCAGGTCGGTCCAGTCGAGTTCGACGGGGCGGCCGGTGGGGAGGGATTCCAGGGTGTCGAGGAGTCGGGGGAGGCGCAGGAAGGTCGCGTTGCCGCTCAGTCGGATCCGCAGGGGCGTGCCGGGGCCGGTGTCGGTGAGGTCGATGTGCAGGTGGGAGGTCTGCCAGGCGCTCTTGGCGACCGCGAGGGCGACGCCGATCAGGACGCCCTCGAAGAGCGTGGTCAGGACGATCGCGGCGGTGGTGACGACCAGGACCAGCAGTTCCCCCCGGTGCTCGCGCCAGAGCGCGACCACCTGGGGCAGCGGGACCAGTTTGGCCCCGGCGTGGATGAGGACGCCGCCGAGGACGGCGAGCGGGATCAGGCCGAGGGCGGCGGGGATCAGCGCGGCGAACAGCAGCAGCCACAGGCCGTGCAGCACCCGGGAGGTCTTGGTGCGGGCCCCGGCCTGGACGTTGGCGGCGCTGCGGACGATCACGGCGGTCATCGGGAGGGCGCCGAGCAGGCCGCACAGCGTGTTGCCGATGCCCTGGGCGGTGAGTTCGCGGTCGTAGTCGGTGCGCGGCCCGTGGTGCATCCGGTCGACGGCGGCGGCGCTGAACAGGCTCTCCGCGGAGGCGATCAGGGCGAAGGCCAGGACGGTGCCGAGGCCCGCGGCGCCGGTGACCGCGGCCAGGGCGTCGCGGGTGGGCGGGGAGAGCGAGTCCAGCAGGCCGTCCACCTCGACCCGGGGCACGTCGAGGTGGAACAGGGCGGTGGCCGCGGCGGCCAGGGCGACGGCGGCCAGCGGGGCGGGGACGGCGCGGACCGGGGCGGGGAGCTTCTTCCACACCGTCAGCAGGACGATCGTCGCGGCGGCCATCAGCAGCGCGGTGCCGGCCGCCCGGCCGGTGAACCAGTCGCCGACCAGCGCGGGCAGGTGGACGATCTTCCCGCCGCCGCTCCGGGGCGCGGGCCGCCCGGAGACGGCGTACAGCTGGCCGAGGATCAGGATCAGGCCGATGCCCGCCAGCATGCCGTGCACGACGGACAGCGAGATCGCCCGGAACCAGCGGCCGGTGCGCAGCAGGCCCATGGCGATCTGGAGGAGTCCGGCGGCGAGCACCAGCACGCCGAGCGCGGCGGGGCCGAAGCGGTGGACGGCGTCGGCGACGAGGACGGTCAGGCCGGCCGCGGGGCCGCTGACCTGGAGGCTGCTGCCGGGCAGCAGGCCGACCACCAGGCCGCCGACGATGCCGGTGACCAGTCCGCGTTCGGCGGACACGCCGGAGGCGACGGCGACGCCGACGCACAGCGGGACGGCGACCAGGAAGACCACCAGCGAGGCGGGCACGTCCTGGCGCCAGTGGGCGAGGGCACCGCGTAAGGCGGTGGCGCGGTCGAACTCGGGGCCGGGCTCGGGGTTGAGGTTCACAGCGCGCGGGCCTTCCGGTGCGGGAGGGCGGGGGCGTGGTGGTGCACGGGCGTTCGCATCGGGTCTCCTTCCGCCCGGCGTCGGCCGGGACGGGGGCTGCTGGTTCCGGGCAGCGGAGCGGACTGACGGGACGTCGGGAGCCTGGCCTCGGCGGGTTCCGGGCACGTCGCTTCCGGGCGTGCCGGGGCACGGCCGGTCGCCGTCAGTGCGCGGGCCGACTCAGCAGCGGAAGACCTGGAGGCGCGCGAGCGCGGCCGGTCTGGACCCGGTGGGCGCGGGGCCCGCGGGCACGGGGGCGGGCGG
>NZ_JBSGET010000181.1:0-14170 GCF_053603035.1 Kitasatospora sp. NPDC004272
CTCTCCCTGCTCATCGGCGTCAACGACACCTAGCGCCGCTACGACAGCGGCCGGCCCAGCCCCGCCGACGCCTGGGAACACGACCGCCACGAGGCGGGTCAGCCCCGACGCGGCGACGGCCGCCCTCCGGTGCACCGGCACCACCGCGCGCCGGTGCAGCACTGGGTAGCCGTCCCCGGCGATCGCGTCGAGGATGCCGCCGTACAGCAGGAAGGCCGTCCGGATGCAGGGCCGCACCCGGGGCTCCAGCATCGCGATGCCCGGCTCGGCGTCCCGGTAGGCGCCGCGGGTCAGCGCGGCGGCCGCCACCAGCGCGGCCCGGATGCGGGCGTCGTCCCGGCCCGTGCGGCGGCTCCACTCCAGCAGCGGCCGGTCCACCCCGTGGGCCGCGAGCAGGTCGGCCGGCAGGTACACCCGGCCGCGGTCCAGGTCCTCGCCCACGTCGCGCAGGAAGTTGGTCAACTGGAACGCCACCCCGAGGGCGGCCGCGTACGGCTCGGCCTCGGCGCGGCTGGTCACCGTGCCGAGGACGGGCAGCATCTGCAGGCCGATCACCGCCGCCGAACCGTGCATGTAGCCGCACAGGTCCCGGTAGGTCGGGTAGTCGGTGACGGTCAGGTCGGCGCGCATCGAGGCCATGAAGTCGGTGAACAGCGCCGGGTCGATGCCGTACCGCTCCGCGGTGTCCGCGACCGCCCGCACCACCGGCTCCGCCGCGCCGCCGTGCCGCAGGCCCTGCGCCAGGTCCCGCTCCAGCACCCCGAGCAGCCGGTCGCGCTCGGCGGGCGGCTCGCGCCGGTCCAGCCCGTCCACGATGTCGTCCGCCCACCGGGCGAAGCCGTACAGCGCGTGGACCGCGCTCCGGCGCTCCGGCGGCAGCAGCCGGGTCGCCAGGAAGTAGGTGCGGCCGTGCCGGGCGTTGAGCTCGCGGCAGGCGGTGTACGCCGCCCGCAGGTCGGGGGCGGTGATCCCCGCGGCGTCCAGTTCACGGGCCGTCATGTGCTGCTCCTGCGGTCGGGGAGGCGAGCGGCACCGCGCCGGGCGCCGAGGGCGCGCGGCGGCGCCCCGGGGCCGGCCGGTCGGCACCGGTGATCCGGGCGGCGGCGAGCTTCCCGCTGATCAGGACGGTCGGGACGCCGACCCCGGGAGTGGTGCCGCACCCGGCCAGCACCACGTTCTCCAGGCCCCGCACCAGGTTGCGCGGCCGGAACGGACCCGTCTGCGCGAAGGTGTGGGCCGCGGAGAACGGCGTGCCGGCCGCGTGCCCCAGGGCGGTCCAGTCCGCCGGGGTCACCAGGCACTCCTCCTCCACGGCCGCGCCGATCCCGGTCAGCCCGCGCCGCTCCAGGGTGTCGAGCAGGTGGTCGCGGTAGCCGGGCGCCAGGTCGGCCCAGGCCGCGGCGCCCGGGCCGATGGCGGTGTTGGGCACCGGGGCCAGCACGTAGTGGGTGTGCCGGCCGGCCGGGGCCGCCGACGGGTCCGTGCCGGTCGGGTGGGTGATCAGCAGCGAGGGGTCCGTCATCAGGCTCCCGGTGCGGGTCAGTTCGTCGAACGTCCGCTCCCAGGCGTGCCCGAACGACAGGGTGTGGTGGGCCAGCTCCGGCCACGTCCGGTCGGTGCCCAGGTGCAGGACGACCGCCGACGGCGAGAACCGCAGCGGCACCGCCCGCCGGGGCGCCCGCCCCAGCAGCCGGTACGCCACCGGCAGGTCGGGGGTGAGCACGACCGCGTCGCAGGCGATCCGCCCGCGGTCCGTGACCACGGCCGTGACCCGGCCCCCGCTCCGCTCCAGGCGCGTCACGGTGCTCCCGTAGTGGAACGCGGCCCCCGCCGCCCCGGCGACGGCGGCCATCGCCCGGGGCAGCGCGTGCATGCCGCCGCGCGGGAACCACACCCCGGCCACGGTGTCCATGTAGGCGATGACCGCGTAGGCGGCCAGCGCCCGGGCGGGTGCCACCCCCGCGTACAGCGACTGGAACGAGAAGACCCGCTGCAGCCGCTCGTCGCGCAGGTGGCGCCCGATCCGCGGCGCGAGCCGACCGAACCCGCCCAGGGCGGCCAGCCGCACCAGGTCCGGGTTGAGCAGCTGCCACGGCGAGTCGAAGTTGGCGTCGATGAAGCGCCGCATCTGCGCCCGGTGCAGCCGGACCAGCCAGCGGCGCAGCTCCCGGTAGCCCGCGGCCTCCCGGGCCCCGGCGAAGCGCGCCACCTCGGCCTCCATCGCCTCCGCGTCGGTGTGCACGTCCAGCGTGCTGCCGTCGGCGAACCGGGCCCGGTAGGCGGGGTGCAGCGGCAGCAGGTCCACGTGCGCGCGCAACGAGGTGCCGACCGCCGCGAACGCCTCGTCGGCGAGGTCGGGCATGGTCAGCACGGTGGGCCCGGTGTCGAAGGCGTACCCGCCCCGCCGGATCCGCCCCGCCCGCCCGCCGGGCCCCTCGTCCCGCTCGACGACGGTCACCCGCCGCCCCGCGCCGATCAGGTGGCAGGCGGCGGACAGCCCGGCCAGACCCGCCCCGACGACGACCACGTGGTCGGACGGCGGCACGGCGCGCCTCACCGGGCCGCCCCCGCACCGCACGTACCGGCGGGCGCCGGCCCGGCGGCCGCCCTGAGCAGGTCGGCCAGCCGCCCGGCGCCGGGACCCGCCGGGCGGGCCCGCTCCAGGTGCTCCGCGCCGCGTGCGGAGAGCCGCTCGACGAGGGACAGCACGGCGGCCCGCGCCCCCGTCCCGACCAGCACCTCCCTGACCTCGGCCAACGCCTCGTCGTCCAGGTCCGGGTCGCCCAGGCGGCGCTCCAGCACGCTCGACGCGACCCGGTCGCCGGCGGCCGCCGCCCGGGCGTGCGCCACCGCGGCCAGGTAGGTGGGCTTGCCCGCCCGGAGGTCCTCCCCGCAGGGCTTGCCGGTCCGCGCGGGATCCCCGAAGACCCCGTCGAGGTCGTCCCTGAGCTGGAAGGCGATGCCCGCGCAACGGCCCGCGCGGCGCAGTTCCGCCACCTCCTCCGGTCCGGCCCCGGCCAGCACGGCGCCCAGGTGCACGGGCCGCTCCACCGAGTACATCGCGCTCTTGAGCCGCGCGATCCGCAGCGCCCGGCCCGGCGAACGCGACCGGGTCACCTGGCCGTGCACGTCCGCGTACTGGCCGGCGACCACCTCCGTCCGCAGGTCCGACCAGACCTCCCGCACCCGGGCCCCGGCCTGCGCCCCCAGCTGGGCCTGCGCGGCGGCCGCGAGGTCGTCCGCCCAGGCGAGGGCCAGGTCCCCGGCGAGGACGCCCGCGACCGCACCGAGGTGCTCGGCCCCCCGCTCGCCCGCGTCGGGCGCGTACCGGGCGGCCACGTCCAGGTGCAGGGCCCGGCGGCCGCGGCGCGTCACCGACCCGTCCATCACGTCGTCCTGGACGAGCGCGCAGGTCTGGAGCAGCTCCAGCGCCGCCGCCGTGGTCAGCGCGGTGCCGACCGGCCCGTCCCCCCGCCCGCAGGCGCGCATCGCCCACCACAGGAACTGCCCCCGCGTCCGCTTGCCCCCGCTCCGGGTGAACTCCGCCACCCGGAGCGCGACGTCGGCCGCGAAGGTCCCGTCGGCGGCGGCCGCCCGGGCCACCCGGTGGTCCAGGTAGTGGTCGAGCACCCGGCCGACCGCGCCCGGCACGTCGCCGTCGACGCACCCGGCCGATGCCGGGGCCCACCCCGGGGGAGACCCCGCCCCGCCGGGCGAACCGCGTTCTTCGGCCGGGGGAGGGAGCACACCGGAGGGTCCGCCCCGCCCGGGCGGGGCGGCTCGGCCCCCCGCGGACGCCGACAGTGGTACGGAGGACATCGGACTCGCTTTCCCGTGGGGGTTCCGGCGCGCACCCCGGGCGGACGCCCGGGGGCGCCGTGCACCGGCGGCGCAGGGGGCTCTTCTCGTCTATCCCCCTCCCGGGGCCCCAGTCGCCCCCGGCACCCGATTCACCCCCCGGATGCACCCGCGTCCCACCGGCGGGTCCGTGGACGAGGCATGTTTCCCCGGCACCGGGGCAGGCGGCCCGTCGTACGGAGAACGAGACACGCGAGAACGAGGAGGCAGCGCATGACTGAGGCGATGTGGGGCTACGAGGGTGCCGAGGGTTACGCTGCGGGCTCGGACCTGACGGGGTACCGGGTCGAGGCGACGGACGGGCACATCGGCAAGGTCGACAAGCACACCGTGGACGTCGGCGCGGGCTACGTCGTGGTCGACACCGGCCCGTGGATCTTCGGCCGCGAGGTGCTGCTCCCGGCCGGCACCATCACCCGGGTCGACGACGCGGAGAAGACGGTGTGGGTCAACCGCACCCAGGACGAGGTGAAGAACTCCCCGGAGTACGACAAGGACAAGCACGCCGACGACCCGGCCTACCGCAACCAGGTCGGCGGCTACTACGGCGGCACCGCCCGCTGACCCGCCGCCACCAGGGCCGCCCGGGCCCCGCGTCCTCGGACGCGGGGCCCGGGACGTTGCGCGTTCCGCCCCGGCAGCCCCCGGCGGTTCGCCGCCCGGTGCCGGTCCGGGGCCTCAGCAGGCCCACGGGTTCGGCCAGGCCCGCGACGGCGGCCGCCGCAGCAGCCGGTCCACGTGCTCGCGCTGCAGGCCCTGCGCCGGGTCGACCGGCAGCAGCAGCCGGTCCGCCCGCAGCACGCTGCGCCGCACCAGGCGCGGCGGGATGCAGTCGTCCACCCAGGCGAACGGGCGGCCCTGCGCGTGCCGCAGGATCGGCGCCCACTTGGCGGCCGAGAACAGCTCCATCAGCGGCACCCGGGGGTCGCCCGGCTGCGGCACGTAGCCGCTGAACACCACCACCGGCAGTTCGGGCAGCCCGAGCAGCGGGGCGATGTGCTCGTTGGCCCGCTCCTCCCAGGTGGTGGCCCAGACGAGTTCGTAGCGGTCGGCCAGTTCGCGCAGCCAGTCGCCGTGGCGCGGTGACAGCAGCACCGAGTAGCCCAGCAGGGCGTGGGTGTCGAAGTCGTCGTCGGGGTGCGGGAACACCGGGTTCAGCACCCCGTCGACGTCGAGGTACAGCAGTGGCTTGCCCATGCGGCGGTCCCTCCCGGTGGCGGCCAGTTACCTGCTCGGACGAACCGGGGGCCCGGGAGGTTGCGAGCTGTCAGCGACTGTCACCCGGAAGTGACGGGTTCCGGTTCCACCACCTTGGCCCGCGCCTCCGGAGCCGCACGCTCCAACCGCCGCACCTCCGGCACCAGCAGCACCAGCCCGGCCAGCACCGCGCAGACCAGCGCGCACCCCCACAGCGCCCCGGACAGGCCGAACGCCGCCGCGGCCGGACCGGCCAGGCCGGTGCCCAGCGGGAGCAGCGCGAACGAGCCGAACGAGTCGTAGGCGGACATCCGCGACACCAGCTCCTCCGGGACCTCCTGCTGCAGCGTCACCATCCAGCCCACCAGGAACACCGTGGTGCCCGCGCCGGCCAGGAACATCGCCGCCGCGACCAGCGGCAGCGGCCACTCCAGCGCCAGCGCCAGCGGGGGCAGCCCGAACAGGAACACCCCGCCGTTGCCGACCAGCAGCAGCCGGCGCGGCTGCCAGCGGGTCATCAGCGGGCCCGCCAGCACCATGCCCACGCTCAGCGCCGCCATCGCCACGCCCCACGCCCCGGCGCCGCCCATCCGCCGCTCGGCCACCACCGGCCCGTACACCGCCTCCACGGCGAGCACGCAGGCGTTGATCAGGCCGAACTGCAGCACGATCGCCCACAGCCACCGCCGGGCGGTGAACTCCCGCCAGCCGACCAGCAGTTCGCGGGCCAGGCTGGGCCGTGCCGAGCCCCGTTCGGCCGTCGGCTCCGGCCGCAGGCCCGCCCGCAGCGCCGCCGCGAGGGCGAAGCAGGCCGCGTCCGCCACCAGCACCCAGCCGGGCCCGGCGGCGGCGACCAGCAGGCCGCCGAGCGCCGCGCCCGCGATCGAGGCGCCGTTCATCGCCATCCGGAACACCGAGAACGCCTTCGCCGCGTGCTCGGCCGGCACCGCCCGCAGGATCACCCCCTCGGCGGCCGGCGCGTAGAACGCCTGGCCCGCGCCGCCCGCCGCGGAGAGCACCATCAGCGCCCACAGGCTCGGGTGCCCGAGCAGCACCAGCGCCGCCAGCACCGCCTGCGAGGCGGCGTTGAACAGGTTCGCCCCGACCATCACCAGGTGCCGGGGCAGCCGGTCGGCGATCGCGCCGCCGACCAGCAGCAGCACCACCAGCGGTACCGTCCGGGCGGCGGTCACGTAGCCGACCTCGGTGCTGCCCCAGTGCTCGCCGGAGTGCAGGACCGCGAAAGCGGTGGCGATCGGAGCCGCGGCGTTGCCGAGCCCGCTCACCACCGTCGCGGCGGTCTGGATGCGGTAGTTGCGGCCGGCCCAGGCCGGGTCGAGGAGGTTCACCGCCCGACCATGGACCTGCCACACCCCCGCCGTCCAGCGCTTTTCCCTCCCTCCCGGCCGGGGCCGGCCGGGAGGGAGGGTGGCTCAGCCCATCTCCTCCAGCGCCTTGCCCTTGGTCTCCTTGATGCAGAAGGCCACGAACGGGATGGACAGCAGCGCGAAGCAGGCGTAGATGACGTACGTCGCCGACAGGTTCCAGTCGGAGAGGTTGGGGAAGGTGACGGTGATCGCCCAGTTGGCGATCCACTGCGCGGAGGCGGCCACCGACAGGGCCAGCGCCCGGATCCGGTTGGGGAACATCTCGCCGAGCAGCACCCAGACCACCACGCCCCAGGAGAAGGCGAAGCAGAACACGAAGACGTGCGCGGCCACCAGCGCCGTGGTGGCGTACGCGTCGTCCAGGGTCGCGCTGTCGCCGGTGCCCTGCCGGAAGGAGAACGCCCAGGCGGCCAGGCCGAGCGCGACGGCCATGCCCGCGGAGCCGGCCAGCGCCAGCGGCTTGCGGCCGATCCGGTCGACCAGCAGCATCGCGACCACGGTGCCGACCACGTTGACGATCGAGGTGGAGAGCGAGATCAGCAGCGAGTTGGACTCGTCGATGCCGACCGACTGCCACAGGAACGACGAGTAGTAGAAGATCACGTTGATGCCGACGAACTGCTGGAACACCGAGGCGCCGATGCCGATCCAGACGATCGGCAGCAGCCCGAACCGCCCGCCCAGCAGGTCCTTCAGGCGCGGCTTGTGCTCGGTGTTCAGGACGCGGCGGATCTCGGTGACCCGGGCGTCCAGGTCGACGTCCGAGCCCTCGACCTCGGCCAGCACCTTGCGGGCCTGCGCCTCCCGGTTGTCGGCGAGCAGGTAGCGCGGCGACTCGGGGATGGACAGCGCCATCAGCCCGTAGACGATGGCGGGCACGGCCTCCACGCCGAGCATCCACTGCCAGGCCTGGACACCCGCCAGGTGGTTGGTGGACTGGCCGTCGGCGGCCTGGTTGAGCGCCCAGTTGGCGAGCTGCGAGACGGTGATGCCGAGCACGATGGCCATCTGCTGGAAGGAGGCCAGCCGGCCCCGGTACGCGGTCGGCGCGACCTCGGCGATGTAGGTCGGGGCGATCACCGAGGCGATGCCGATGGCGATGCCGCCCAGCACGCGCCACATCCCGAGCACCTCGATGCTGGGCGGGAACATCGATCCGACGCCGCTGATCGCGAACAGCACCGCGGCCAGCAGCATGGTGCGCACCCGGCCGTAGTGGTCGGCCAGCCAGCCGGCCACCACCGCGCCGGCCGCCGAGCCGAGCAGGGCGATCGCGACCACGAACGCGGTCTCGCCGTTGCCGACGCCGAAGTGCTTCTGGATGCCGGTGACCGCGCCGTTGATCACCGCACTGTCGTAGCCGAACAGGAACCCGCCCATGGCGGCGGCGGCGGAGATGAACACCACGTGGCCGAGGTGCTCGTCCCTGTGGGCGGAGTGGGTACCCAGTGGTCTCTCCCTACGTGACGATCCGTCCCGTTACGGGCGGAAATATCCGGAGGTAATTCGACCAGCGGCTACCCCGCCGTCCGCGTTCGACACGCCCGCAGGCGATGAACTGTCAGCCCGACGAACGGTCAGCGGCGCCCGTCCGCAGGGCCGTCCGCCGCAACGGCCGCGCCCGGCGGGGCCGGCCCGGCCCCGGAACGGCGGGCCGGCTCCCGGCTCAGCGGCCCGGCTCCCGGAGGTAGCCGGGCAGCGCGGCGTCGGTGTGCGGGGAGGGCAGCGGCGTGCCGTGCGCGGGGGCGACCGGGACGACGCCCGCCCAGTACGGCAGGTCGAGGTCCTCCTCGTCCTCGTTGACGCCGCCGGCGCGGACCTTGGCCGAGACCCGGTCCAGCTCCAGCCGGACCACCGCGGTGGCGGCGACCTCCTTGGCGTTGGCCGGCCGGCAGTCGGCCGAGCGGCCCGGCAGCACCTGGTCGACGATCGCGTCCAGCGCCAGGCGCAGCTCCGCCGGGTCGGTGACCTGGTGCGCGGTGCCGTGCGCCACCACCGAGCGGTAGTTGACGGAGTGGTGGAAGGCGGACTTGGCCAGCACCAGCCCGTCCAGGTGCGTCACCGTCACGCACACCGGCAGGCCCCGCTCGCCCCGCGCCCCGCGCAGCGGGCGGCTGCCGGTTGAGCCGTGCAGGTAGAGCCGGTTGCCGACCCGGGCGTACAGGGTGGGCAGCACGACCGGGGCGCCGTCCCGGACGAAGCCGAGGTGGCACAGGGATCCGGCGTCCAGGATCGCGTGCACCGTCTCCTCGTCCCAGGCGGCGCGCTCCTTGGAGCGGGTGGGGGTGGTCAGGTCGTCCCTGGTGTACGACCCGCCGGGACCGTCCGACATGACAACTCCTCTGCACTAGTGCATAATCTGCTTTGTGCTAGGAGAGTATCGGATCACCGGTCGGCGAGCCAGCGAGATTGCCGCCGACGTCGAACGCGCCGTCGCCGCAGGGGAGTTGGCCCCCGGCGCCGCCCTGCCCCCGCTGCGCGAGCTGGCCGACGGGCTCGGGGTGAACCCCAACACGGTGGCCGCCGCCTACCGCCTGCTGCGCGAGCGCGGCGTCATCGAGACCGCCGGGCGGCGCGGCAGCAAGGTCCGCCCCCGCCCCGTCACCGCCCCGCGGGACCAGGCCCGGCTGCCCGTCCCGCCCGGCGCGCGGGACGTCTCGGCCGGCAACCCCGACCCGGCCCTGCTGCCCCCGCTCGGCCCCGCCCTGGCCGCCGCCGCCACCGGCCCCGCCGTGCTGTACGGGCACCCGGTCGCCGAGCCGGGACTGCTCGCCGACTACCGCGCCGAGTTCCGCGCCGACGGCGTCCCCGAGGGCGAACTCGCGGTCTGCTCCGGCGCGTTGGACGCCATCTCCCGGGTGCTGGCCGCCCACCTACGCCCCGGCGACGCCGTCGCCGTCGAGGACCCGGGCTGGGGCAGCCTGATCGACCTGCTGCCCGCCCTCGGCCTGCGCCCCGCCCCCGTCCCGGTCGACGACCAGGGCCCGCTGCCCGGCCCGGTCGCCGCCGCCCTCGACCACGGCGCCCGCGCCCTGATCGTCACCAGCCGGGCCCAGAACCCCACCGGCGCCGCCCTCACCGCCGCCCGCGCCGCCGAACTGCGCGCCGTGCTGGCCGACCGCCCGGGCACCGTCCTGATCGAGGACGACCACGGCCACGGCATGGTCGACCAGCCCTTCCACTCGCTCGCCGCCGGCACCGTCGCGCACTGGACGCTGGTGCGCTCCGCCGCCAAGGCGTTCGGCCCCGACCTGCGGGTCGCCGTCTGCGCCGGCGACGCCGACACCGTCGCCCGCGTCCTGGGCCGCCAGCGGCTCGACGCCGGCTGGGTCAGCCACCTGCTCCAGCGCGCCCTGCTCGAACTGCGCCGCCGCCCGCCCGTCCCGGCCCCCGTCTACCGCGCCCGCCGGGACGCCCTGCTGGCCGCCCTCGCCGCGCACGGCGTCCGCGCGCACGGCGCCAGCGGGCTGAACGTCTGGGTGCCCGTCGCGGACGAGACCGCCACCGCCGCCGCGATGCTGCACCGCGGCTGGGTCACCGCCCCCGGCGCCCGCTTCCGCCTCGCCTCCCCGCCCGGCCTCCGGATCACCGTCTCCACCCTCGACCCGGCCGAGGCCGCCGACCTCGCCGCCGACCTGGCCGCCGTGCTGTCCGCCCCCGCCGCCGGCTCCCGGCTGACCTGAGGAGGCCGGCCGTGCTGGTCCACCTGGAGCGACTGCGCCCCGGCGAGCCCCCGCTCGCCGAGGTCCGCACCCCGCACGGCCAGGCCCTCGCCGTCTGGCGCGGCGACCCGGCCGCCCCGCCCGGCCCCTACCGGGTCGAGTGGACGATCGACGAGGAGCACGCCACCGTCCGCCCCGCCGCCGGGCCCGCCCCCGCCGTCCGCACCGAGGGCGGGACCTTGCTGCTGACCGGCGAGTTCGACGGCGCGGGGGCGCTGCGCACCGGCGACAGCCTGACCCTGCTCGACCTGGCCGCGCCGCCCGGCCGGATCGAGGTCGCCGTCCCGTGCGCGCACGCCGAGCTCCACCCGTACGACCTCTGATGACTGTCATGTCCGCGAGGAATAGCGGGCGGTCCGTTCCGGTTGCAGCCCGCAGTGGCACCGACCAGGAAGGACCCCGTCATGCGCGTCCGAAACTCGCTCCGCTCCCTGAAGGCCAAGCCCGGCGCGCAGGTGGTCCGCCGCCGCAGGCGCACCTTCGTGATCAACCGCAAGGACCCGCGCTTCAAGGCCCGCCAGGGCTGACGGCACGGAAGGGCCCCCGACCGGAAGGCGATCCGGTCGGGGGCCCCGGTGCGGCTCAGCCCTTGGCCAGCAGCGCCTGCGCGTGCTCGCGGACCTGGTCGCGGGACAGGTACGCGTCGGTGTACTCGAAGTCGCGCAGCCGGGCGGGCTGCCGGGCCAGGAAACCGGTGCGGACGAAGTCGTCGCCCGCGGTGGCGTTCAGCAGCCAGTTCGCCGCCGTGCGGTACTTCGCGGCGTTGGTGCGCATCGCCATCACGTGGTAGCCGCGGGCCACCGCCTGCGCGGGCGCGCCGTGCAGCTCCACGCCCAGCGGCTTGGACACCGCGTCCTTGCCGCCGAGGTCGACGACCAGGCCCAGGTCCTTGTGGAAGTACGGCTGCAGCGGCTGGTTGCGCAGCGCCGCGACCAGGTTGTCGGCCGCCTTCTTGCCCTGCCGGGCCGAGTGCTGCGCGGTCGGCGGGCACACCGCCCCGTCGCCCTTGGCCAGGTCCGGCACCGCCGCCGCGTCGCCGAGCGCGAACACGCCCTCGAACTGCGGCACCCGCATCTCCGCGGTCACCGCGAGCCGCCCGCGCACCGTCTCCGCGTCCAGGGTCCCGATCAGCGGGGAGGCGGCCACGCCGGCCGTCCAGATCAGGGTGCGGCAGGGCAGGCTGCGCCCGTCGGTGAACTTGACGGTCTCCGGGCCGACCTCGGCGACCGACACGCCCAGCGAGACGTCCACGCCGCGGGCCCGGAGGATCTCCATCGCGGTGGTGCCGAGCTTGTCGCCCAGCTCGGGCATCAGCTTCGGCGCGATGTCGATCAGGTGCCACTTGATCAGGTGCGGGTCCAGCCGCGGGTAGCGCTTGACCGCCGCCGTGGTCAGCCGCTGCAGGCAGGCCGCGGTCTCGGTGCCCGCGTACCCGCCGCCGACCACCACGAACTGCAGCCGCGAGGCCCGCTCGTTCTCGTCCATCGACGCGGACGCCAGGTCGAGCTGGGCGATCACGTGGTCGCGGATGTACGTGGCCTCGGCGAGGGTCTTCATGCCGCGCGCGTAGTCCGGCAGGCCGGGGATGTCGAAGGTCCGGGTGACGCTGCCCGGTGCGAGGACCAGGTAGTCGTACTTCACCGCCACCACCTCGTCGGTGATCTTGCGGACCACGGCGACCTTCGACCGCGGATCGATGCCGATCGCCCCGCCCGGCACGATGTGGGTGCGCCGCAGCGAGCGCCGCAGCGAGATCGCCACCGACTGCGGGGTCAGCACCCCGGCCGCGACGTGCGGCAGCAGCGGCAGGTACAGCTGGTAAGAGAACGGCGTGACCAGGGAGATCTCCGCCTCGGAGGGGGCGAGTTTGCGCTCCAGGCGGCGCGCGCACTCCAGTCCGGCGAATCCGCCGCCGACGATCAGGATCCGAGGTCGTTCCATCTTCATCCCCTACGTGTGTGCAGGTCCGTGAGTGGCAAGGACGACTGTTGGCCACACTCGCACGGGGTATCGGCGGGTGCATCTCCAACGGCTGTCCACCGCCTGCCCGCAGGGCGCCGGGCCATGCCCCCACCGGGGCCGCTAGGCTGTCCGGATGCTCTCCGAGGTGACGGCCGTCCGCTACGCGACGCCGCTGCGCGAAGGCGGTTCGATGCCCGGCCTCATCGAGGCCGACGACCGCCGCCTGTACGTCCTGAAGTGGGTCGGCGCGGCCCAGGGCCGCAAGGCGCTGGTGGCCGAGGTGCTGGCCGGCGAGCTCGGCCGCCGGATCGGCCTGCCGGTGCCCGAACTCGCCCTGGTCGACCTGGACCCGGTGCTCGCCCGCAGCGAGCCCGAAGTGCAGATCCAGGACCAGATGCGGGCCAGCGGCGGCACCAACCTCGGCATGGCGTACGTCTCCGGCGCGCTGAACTTCGACCCGCTGTGCTTCGAGGTCGAGGACGACTCCGCCGCCCGGGTGCTCTGGTTCGACGCCCTGATCGGCAACGTCGACCGCTCCTGGCGCAACCCCAACCTGCTGGTCGCGGCCGGCGGCCTGCGGCTGATCGACCACGGCGCCAGCCTGGTCTTCCACCACAGCTGGCCGGGCGCCGAGAAGTGGCGCCGCAAGCCCTACGACGCCTCCGACCACGCGCTGCGGCACGCCGCCGCCCACCTGCCGCGGGTCGACGCCGAACTCGCCGAACTCGCCGGGAAGGCGCTGCCCGCCGCGGTCGCCGCCGTCCCGGACGTCTGGCTGGCCGACGAGCCCGGCTTCGACGGCCCCGAGGACGTCCGCGCCGCCTACACCGCACAGCTCACCGCCCGCCTGGCCGGGCCCCGCGACTGGCTGCCGGAGGTGGCGTCCTGATGGAACCCGTCGACGAACCGCTCCGCCACGACTACGAGTACGCGCTGATCCGGGCCGTTCCCCGGGTCGAGCGCGGCGAGTGCGTCAACATCGGCGTCCTGCTGTACTGCCGGAACGCGGGGTTCCTGGGCGCCCGCACCCACCTCGACCAGGGCCGGCTGCTGGCCCTGGACGCACTGGCCGACGTGGCGGGCGTGCGGCGCGCGCTGCGCGGCGTCGAGGCGGTCTGCGCGGGCGGCGAGGCGGCCGGCCCGGCTGCCCGGGACAGCGCCGGGCAGCGCTTCCGCTGGCTCACCGCCCCGCGCAGCGCCGTCGTCCAGCCCGGCCCGGTGCACACCGGGCTGACCGCCGAACCGGAGGCGGAACTGCACCACCTGTTCGACCGGCTGGTGCTCTGAGCCCCGCCGCCGCGGGGGGCGCGCACGGCGCGTCCACCGGATCCGCAAACTACTTGCCAGACTCAATACTGGAGTCGCTGAAACGAATGGGCGTACCCTGACCGCCATGGGCAGCAGCACAGGCCGCGGCACCGCCGCAACCGCACCCTCCAGCACCGAGCTGATGGAGCAGATCGCCGCCGTCGGCACCGCCTACTTCCAGGACTTCGCCGCCGCCGCGGCCCGCCACGGCCTCAACTCCTCGCAGGCCAAGGCGCTCAAGGCGGTCCTCGAACCCGTCCCGATGCGCGCCCTGGCCGGCCGCCTCGGCTGCGACGCCTCCAACGTCACCGGCATCGTCGACCGCCTCGAAGCGCTCGGCTACGCCCGCCGCGAAGCCGCCGCCGCCGACCGCCGGGTCAAGATCGTCACCATCACCGAGCAGGGCAGCGAGGTGCTCGGCCTGATCCGCGAGGACATGACCCGCGCCCGCGCCGCCTTCGACAGCCTCGACCCCGACGAGCGCGCCGCCCTCGCCGGCCTCTGCGAGCGGGTCCTGCCGCTGCTGCAGCGCCCCTGCACCCCGCCGTCACCGTCGCCGTGACTGTCGGTGGCGTGCCGTACGCTCACCGGATGCACCAGGACCAGGGCAACGGATGGACCGCCACGGGGCTGCGCTGGCAGGACGGCGCGCCCCGGCTCACCGCCACCGACGGCCGCGAGCGGCACGCCCGGCCGCTCGCCGACGGCACCCCCGTCGCCTGGCGGATCGCCGGC
>NZ_JBSGET010000182.1:0-14077 GCF_053603035.1 Kitasatospora sp. NPDC004272
GTGAAGTTGGTGCCGTCGGTGGAGCCCTGGACGGTGACGGTCTGGGTGCGGGAGGCCCAGGCGGTGGCCGGCGGCAGCTTCAGGACGGCCTTGGTGAGGGCGCGGGAGCAGCCCAGGTCGACCTGGATCCACTGCGGGAAGGCGTTGTTGCTGCTCTCCCAGTAGCTGTTGGCGTCACCGTCGACCGCGTTGCCCGGCCCGTAGTTCTGGCTGGTGCCGGAGGCGGTGGCCGGACGGCCCTGCGCCAGGTTGCCCGTGCCGGCGGGGCAGGTGGCGGTGGCCGAGGCCGAGGGGGACGGCGAGGCGGAGGTGGACGGCGAGGAGGTGCCGTTGCCGCCGCCGAACGCCTGCAGCTCGGAGAGCTGGGCGGCGGGCCAGCCGGTGTTGCCGGTGACGGTCAGTCGCAGGTAACGGGTGGGCGTGGCGGGGAGGTTGACGGTCACGGTGTTGCCGGTGGCCGGGTCGAAGGTGTAGCCGGTCGAGCCGACCAGGGTGGTGAAGTTGGTGCCGTCGGTGGAGCCCTGGACGGTGACGGTCTGGGTGCGGGAGGCCCAGGCGGTGGCCGGCGGCAGCTTCAGGACGGCCTTGGTCAGGCTGGTCGAGCAGCCCAGGTCGACCTGGATCCACTGCGGGAAGGCGCCGTTCGCGCTCTCCCAGTAGCTGTTGGCGTCACCGTCGACCGCGTTGCCCGCGCCGAGGCCCGCGTTGGTGCCGGAGGCGGTGGCGGGACGGCCCTGCGCCAGGTTGCCGGTGCCGCTCGGGCAGGCCGGCGTGGTGGAGGCGGAGGGGGACGGCGACGGGGAGGCCGGGGCCGAGGTGGACGGGGACGGGGACGGCGAGGAGGTGCCGCCGTTGCCGCCGCCGACCGGGACGCCGTTGTACGTCCAGACCGGCGCGGGCCACTGGCCGGTGCAGGTGGTGCCGCTCAGGCCGGAGTTGCCGCCGCCGTCGGTGATCTGGAAGCCGGTGCCCACGCAGTTGTGGATCGGGGTGGCGGCCTGCGCGATGTTCTTGGCCTTGACGTTGGTGAACTTCATCTGGGCGTTGGCCTGCGCCTGGACCGCGTAGGTGCCGGCGCCGTCGATGTTCACGTTGGTCAGGTTGATGCCGCTGGAGCTGCCGTCGATGGTCTGGATCGCCTCGTAGGAGCTGTCCAGGATGTCGGTGTCGGTGATGTTGATGGTCGCGCCGGCGATCGGCTCGTTCAGGCCGTCGAACCAGAGCGCGCCGACGCCGAACTGCCAGTTGTAGTCGCTGTTGCCGGCGCGGATCATGGTGTTGCGGGCCGCGGTGATGGTCCCGGCGACGGCGGTGCCGTTGCCGGAGGTGACCCCCGGGTAGCGGTTGGCGATGTGCAGGCCGCCGCCGTTGGTGATGGTGTCGGCCATCACGTTGTCCGAGATGGTGAAGTCCTTGCCGCCGTACGTGACGATGTTGTTGGCGAGGATCGGCAGCACCACCGTGTTGTGGGTGAAGCTGTCGTTGACGTTCGCCAGCCGCTCCGGCCAGGAGGCCAGGCCGTCGTCACCGGTGTTGCGCAGGAAGGTGTTGGTGACCGTCGAGTTGGTCACGCCGGTGTGGAAGTTGACGCCGTCCGCGGTCTGGTCGAGGATCCGGCTGTTCTTGATGGTGAAGTGGTCCATCGGACCGTCCATCCAGGCGCCGACCTTGGTGTGCTGGATCCACAGGTTGTCGACGGTGGAGTTGGACATCGCGCCGCCCAGGGCGTTGACCTGGTCGTCGTCGACCCGCTCGCGCACGTCGCCGATGATGGCGAAGTCCTTCAGGGTGACGTTCTGGCTCGGGCCGCCGGCCTCCTGCGGCCGGACGCCGCCGCCGTAGCCGCCGCCCGCCACGTACTTGCCGTAGATGCCCGCCGCCCGGTTGCGGTTGATCGGGTCGCGCCCGCCCAGCACGCTGTACCAGGGGCCCGCCCCGGCCAGCGTCACCTTGTCGACCACCACGTGGTCGTACAGCGTGAAGTTGCCCTGCGGGATGTAGACCGTCCGGCCCTGCGCGGCACCGGCGTTGACCGCGGCCTGGAACTTGGCGGTGGAGTCGGTGGCGCCGGTGGGGTCGGCGCCGAAGTCGGTGACCACGTCGATCGCGTTCGCGGGCTTGGCGATCGGCGCGGCGACGTTCTCGAAGTCGGCCAGGTCGATGGTGAAGGTCGGCGACTGCGCGGTGGAGGACACCTGCAGCCGGATCTTCGTGCCGGCCGGGTAGCTGGTGCCCAGCAGGGTGCGGGTCTCGTCGAAGAAGTGGTGCGGGTTGGTGTCGCCCGGGTTGTTGTTGAACGGGTAACCGCCGTAGTACCAGCTGTACTTGGAGGTCACGTCGACGCTCTTCAGCTTCTGCCCGTTGACCAGCAGGTCCATCGAGGCGTCCCGGCCCTTGCCGTCCGGGGAGTCCGGCAGGCTGTAGCGGAAGTCGATCGAGTTGGCGGGCGCGGTGAGCGTGAACTCCACGTACTGGCCGGTCGCGTTCAGCGTCACGGCCTGCCGGCCGGAGGCCTCCGAGACCAGGTGGCCGTACAGCCGGTCCGGCCCGACCACGGTGCCGTTGGTGGCCGCGTACTCGGCCTCCTGCTCGATGAACGGGACGCTCGCTCCGCGGTTCGGGACGGCCAGCGGCGACAGCGCGGGCACCGCGGCGGCGTGCGCCGAACCGGCGTTGACGAAGGCCGCCGCCAACAGGCCGGTGGCGCCCAGCGCGAGGGTGGTCAACGACGCGACGGTCCGCCTGGCGCGGGTGGGGGGATTCTGCATGGGTGACCGTGCTTCCTGCATGGGGGAGGGCCCGGGTGGTGGCCGGGCGTGCCGAGCGTAGGGCTCGGTGCGGCAGGAAGTCCACGGGTGAACGCAAAAAAATTACAGATTGACGCAAGATCAGCTGTGAAGGATTGATGAAACACGACTGCTACGCAGGCTGGGGGCGCGGACCCAGCGCCACGGGCCCGGCGGTGCGGGCTCAATACGCGCTGAACGCGCCGGAGGCGGTCGGCCGGTTGGACGAGATCGGCCGGCGCCGGCCGGGTCAGGCGTCCGGGGTGACGGGCAGCAGGCCGCGCTCGGCAAAGACCTGCTTGGCGGCGAAGGTGGCGTTCAGGGCGCGCGGGAAACCGCAGTAGACGGCGGTCTGCAGCAGTGCCTCGACGATCTCCTGCGGGGAGAGGCCGACGTTCAGGGCGGCGTTCACGTGCACGCGCAGTTGCGGTTCGCAGCCGCCCAGGGCGGTGAGCATGCCCAGGGTGATCAGCTGGCGGTCGCGGGGCGGCAGGACCGGGCGGGAGTAGATCTCGCCGAAGCCCCAGGCGGCCACCTGGTGGGCGAGTTCGGGCGAGACGTCGGAGAGCGCGCTCATGATGTTCGCCCCCGCTTCGCCGTCGATCCGGCCGAGCACCTCCAGGCCGTGGTCGAGGCGCTCCTGACGGGTGGTGGCGGCGTCGGTAGTGGCGGTGGCGGTGGCGGCGGTGGTGGCGGCGGTGCTCATGAAGGCTCCTGGGACTCGTGCGGTGCATGGTTTCCGTGCGAACACTGGAGACAGTAGGAGTTGGAGTGCGCTCCAAGGCAAGCCGGTCCGCCGGGTGCGCCCGGCCGCCAACCCGCCTGCCAGAACGGGACGTTGGGCGGTTCAGCCCGCCGAGCCGATCAGGGCGTCCCCCATCGGGGTGCGTCGGTAGAGCACCGAGCGGCCCGCCCGGGCCCGGGAGAGCAGGCCGGCGGCGCGCAGCACGGCGAGGTGGTCGGCGACGGCGCCGGGGGCCTGGTCGAGGGTGCGGGCCAGCTGGGTGGTGCTGGCCGGGGTGTCCAGGGCGGTCAGGATCCGGGCCCGGGAGCGGCCGAGCAGCGCGGCCAGCGCCTCGGGCGGGACGGCGGCCCCCGGCTCCCACAGCGCGGAGATGCCCCGGGCCGGGTAGATCAGGGTGCAGGGCCAGGGCTCGTCGTGGTGCGCCGCGACGCCCGGCCAGACGAACACCGAGGGCACCAGCAGCAGCCCCTCGCCGCGCAGCGGGTAGGTGGTGGCGGCGTCGAACGGCGGGACGTCGATCCCGCCGTCCCGCCAGCGGACGTTCTCGTGCAGCCCGGCCAGCGCCGCCGCCCAGCCGCGCCGCCCCAACTCGCCGGCCCGGTGCACCACGTCGCGCTCGCACAGGGCCCGCAGCTGCGGCCAGTCCCGGGCCAGCAGCTCCTGCCAGCAGCGGTCCAGCGCCCCGGCGACCAGCCGGACCGCGTCCGGCGAGCCGAGCACCGCCCGGGCCTCCCGGTCGGTCTCCGGCCGGGCCGCCAGGCAGGCCCGGATCTCGGCCCGGGCCGGTTCCGGCGGCGCGGCCAGGATCGCCGCCAGGTCGTCCGCCCAGGTCTGGTCCATGCCGCGCGGCGGGATGGCGATGAAGTCCGCCCCGAACTTCGGGTTGTGCAGCGCCAGCGCCGCCCGCACCGCCGGATCCGCCCGCAGCCGCAGGAACCCCGGCCGCAGCCGCTCCCGCCAGCCCGGCGGCAGCGCCCGCTCCCCGCCGCGGTCCAACAGCCGCAGCAGGTTGGCGAGTTCGAACGCGGGCGAGAGCGCGAACCGGCTGCGCGCCAGGTCCTCGGCCGCGACCTCGTACCTCAGCACCCCGTCCCCCTCCGGCTCTTCCCGCGCACCCCGCGCACCCCGCGACCTTACGTCCCGGGGCGAATCTCTCGCCCGCCCCGGGCCCGGGACGCCAGGCTGCCCGGCATGACGACCTATCGCGAGGTGCTGGGCGACCCGCGCTTCCGGCTGCTGTTCACCACCCGCACCCTCGGCATCGTCGGGGACTCGCTGCGGATCACCACCCTGGCCGTGCTGATCTACGCGGGCACCGGCTCCGCGCTGCTGAGCGCCGTCGCCTTCGGGATCGGCTTCCTGCCGCAACTGCTCGGCTCGATGCTGCTCGGCTCGCTCACCGACCGCCTGCGCCCCCGGCCGCTGATCACCGGCGGCTACCTGCTGGACGCGGGCGCCGCCGCGCTGCTCGGACTGGTCCGGATGCCGGTCGCGGTCAGTCTGCTGCTGGTGGGTGCCGTCGCGGTGCTCACCCCGGTGTTCAACGGGGCGTCCAGCCGACTGGTCGCGCAGACCCTGCACGGGGACGCGTACGTCCTCGGCCGGTCGTTGAACAACGTCGCCTCCTCCGGCGCGCAGCTGCTCGGCCTGGCCGGCGGCGGCGTCACGGTCGCCCTGCTCGGCCCGCGCGGCGCGCTGCTGGTCGCCGCGGGGCTGCACCTCGGCAGCGCCCTGGCGATCCGGCTGCGGCTGCCCGACCTGCCGCCGCTGCGGGGTTCCGGCGGCTCGGTGCTCCGGCAGAGCTGGCGCGGCAACGGCGCCCTGCTGCGGGCCACCGCCGTCCGGCGGCTGCTGCTCGCCCAGTGGCTGCCCTCGGCCGCGGTGACCGGGGCGGAGTCGCTGGTCGTCGCGTACGCCGGGGCGCGGGGCTTCCCGGCGGGCGGGTACGGCTTCCTGCTGGCCTGCCTGCCGGTCGGGATGCTCGCCGGTGACCTGCTGGTCGGCCGCTTCGCCGCCCCCGCGACCCGGGAGCGCCTGGTGGCGCCGCTGGCCGCGCTGATGGGCCTGCCGCTGCTGGTCTTCGCGCTGCCCGCCCCGCTGCCGCTGTGCGCCGCCGCCCTGCTGGCCGCCGGCGGCGGCTTCGCCTACGCCCTGGGGCTGCAGCGCCGCTTCCTGGACGTGCTCCCCGCGGACGGCCAGGGCCAGGCGTTCACCCTGCTCGGCTCCGGCAACATGACCCTCCAGGGCATCGGTCCGGCCCTGTTCGGCACCCTGGCCGTCGGCACCGGCACCGGCCCCGCGATGGCCGCCGCGGGCGCCGCCGCCACCCTGACCGCCCTGTGGATCGCCACCTGGCACCGCCCGGCCCCGGCCCCCGCCCCCGAAGCGGTCGAGGCGGCTTGAGCGGCTACTCCCCGCAGGACAGGGGGTCCGGGTCCTCCAGGACGGGGATGCAGGGCGACAGCAGCGGCTCCAGGTGCTCGGTCACCACGCCGCGCACCATCCGCAGGACGCGGACCTCGTTCTGCCGCTCGGGGTCCTCGTCGCTGCGCACGTGCAGCAGGCCGTACGACCCCGGGGCCCGCTCGCCGACCTCCGCGAAGAAGCGGAGGATCTCCGGGTCGCGGTGGTTGGGGCAGCCCGAGAGGTGGACGACCGCCTCGGCGTTCATCCACCTCACGTCTAGCAGGTAGGGGCTGCGGATCTCCGCGATCCGCCGCCCGATCTCCGCGACGGCCTCCAGCGTGCGGGCGGGCTCGTCGTCGTCCTCGTCGGCGGCGGCGCTCGTCAGGACGTTGATCCAGCCGTGGTACTCGAACACGGTCCGTACCCTACCGATGCCCGCCGACGGGCCGTCAGGGTTTCGTCAGGGCTTGAGGATCAGCCGGATCGGGTTGCCCTGCTTGGTCTGCAGGCGCTCGACGGCCTCGGCCGCCCGCTCCAGCGGGAGGACCTCGCTGACGGAGCGGGAGAAGTCCAGCCGGCCGCCCGCGGCGAGGGCGATCAGCTGGGGGACGGCGGCGTCCTCGGAGCCGTAGTGGCCGAGGATCTGCTGCTGCAGGTACGAGAAGCGGATGCTGTCGGCGACCGTCAGCGGTTGGTCGGTCAGCCCGACCAGCACCAGCCGGCCGTGCGCGCCGAGCACCGTCATGGCCTGCTCGCGGACGGCGGGCACGCCCGCGAAGTCGAACGCGGCGGCCAGGCCCGCCCCGCCGGTGGCCGCGCCGATCCTGGCGGCCAGCTCGGGGTCGGCCGAGTCCAGCGCGAGGTCCGCGCCGAAGGCGAGGGCGCGCTCGCGGGCGGCGGGCGCCGGGTCGACCGCGACGATCGGGTTGGCGCCGATCGCCCGCAGCAGCTGCACGCCGTGCGCGCCCAGGCCGCCGACGCCCCAGACGCCGACCGGCTCGGCCGGGCGGACGCCGCCGGTGGTGGTCACCGCGCCCCACGGGGTGGAGACCGCGTCCGGGATGATCGAACCCTGCTCGAACGGGATCGAGTCGGGCAGCGCGAACAGCGTGTCGACCCGGGCCAGCGCGTACTCGGCCCAGCCGCCGTCGTAGTCCACGCCGCGGGTCCAGGTGATCCCGTCGCGCTTCTCGCCGGCCTGCAGCACCACCCGGTCGCCGACCTGCCAGCGGCCCGGCTCCGGGCCCGACTCGGCGACGGTGCCCGCGACTTCGTGCCCCAGCGTGACGCTCTCGCCGGGCAGGTACAGCGGGGTGAGCGAGCCCTCGATCAGGTGCACGTCGGACAGGCAGACGCCCGCTGCCTCGACCTTCACCAGCACCTGGCCGGGGCCGGGCACCGGACGCTCCACCTCCTCCACGCTCAGCGTGCGGGTGGGCAGGTGCAGGCGGACGGCGCGCATCGTAGCCATGGTCGTTCCTCTCCGGCCGGCGGCGAGCCGTCGGCGGCCTCGTTGCCGCTCGCGACACCCCGTCGTACGGCGGGCTATCGCAAGGTGACTTGCATTGCCGAGGCTACGTCGCGGACCGGTGCAACGCAAGGAGACCTGCGTTAGGCTGCTGGCGTGCCCCAGGACGAGACTTCCCAGGTCAAGGCCGCCGCCCCGCTGCGCCGCCGCGGCGCCGCGATGCGCCGGGCCGTCCTGGACGCCACCGTGCGCCTGCTCGCCGAGGGCGGCCTGGAGGCCGCCACCGTCGCCGCGATCGCCGCCGCCGCCGGGGTGCACGAAACCTCGGTCTACCGGAACTGGGGGACCCGCGAGGAGCTGCTGCGCGAAGCCCTCGCCGACTACACCGACCAGGCCATGCCACTGCCCGACACCGGCAGCCTGCGCGAGGACCTGCGCCGGCTCCTCACCGCCCTCGGCGCCTTCCTCGACACCCCCGAGGGCCCGGCCCTGCTGCACCTGAGCATCGCCCCCGCCACCGCCGAGACCCGCAGCGGCCGCGACGCCTACTGGGCCGCCCGCCTCACCCGCGCCGAACACCTGCTGCACCGGGCCGCCGCCCGCGGCGAGATCCGCCCCGACGCCGACCCCCGCACCGCCGTCGAAGCCCTGATGAGCCCGCTGTTCGCCCGCCACCTGCTGCTCGGCGAACCCGTCACCCCCGCCTTCGTCACCGCCCTGGTCGACCTCGTCCTGGACGGCCTCGCCCCGCGCTGAGCCCCATGCTGAGCCCCGCACCGAGCCCCGCGCCGAGCACGACGCGGGGCGCCGGACCAGGCGATCACCTGGTCGAGCATGCCGCCCACGGCGGTGTCGAGGCCCGGCTGGGGGACGAAGGCGCCGGTGCTGTCCCGCTCCGCGGTGCGAGCGGTGGCGTCACAGGCCGTCCAGGGCCCGGCACCAGGCCAGCAGGCGGTCGGCGGAGAGGCCGGGGACGAGGGCGGCCAGGTCGGCGATGCGCCGTTCCGGGGTGCCCGGGCCGGTCAGCACCCAGTCGACCGCGTCGAAGTCCGGATCGCCCCAGGACGGGCGCGGGTCGATCGCCACCGGGCGGCCGCCCGGACCGGCCAGCACGTTGGACGGGTGCAGGTCGCCGTGCACCAGTCCGACCGGGCCGGTGGCGGCCAACTCCAGCGCCGCCGCCCGCCGCGCGGCCGGGAGGGGCCGGCCCCGGCGCTCGGCCAGGTCGAACACGAAGCCGACCCGGTCGGCGAGCGGCCGCAGCGCCGAGCCTGCGCCCGGTGCGGCGGGGACGCGCAAGTCCCGTAGCAGGGCGGCGACTTCCGGCAGGTTCCAGCCGAGCCGCCGCAGCGTCGTACCGGGCCGGACGTCCGCCAGCAGCAGCGCCCCGGCGGAGAGGTCCGCCGCGAGCAGGGGGACGACCGAGGGCGTGGCGGCCCAGTGGCCCAGTGCCTCGGCCTCCTCGCGGGCGATCGCGGGCTCGGGGGTCAGCTTCAGCCAGACCGCCTCGTCGCCGCGCGCGCAACGGAACACCCGCGAGGTGCCGCCGCCGCCCGCCGAGACGACCTCCAACCCCCAGCGCCCGGCCAACTCCCTTACCAGATCGGGCAGTTCGTCGCACCAGCCGGCCACCGAGGCCCCGAACCGGACGGCGAACCGCTCCCGGACCTCCGGCGGCACGCGCACCAGTTCTTCCACCGGCCCATCGTACGGGGGCGCACCGGGGCGGGGAGTCGGGGATGCCGACGCCCCGCCGGGCCGGGGGCCCGAGCGCCTGCCGTCAGTGCGCGCCCACCGAGGTGATCTTGACGACGGCGCGGCCCTCCTCGTCCGAGCCGTACAGGTCGACCTCGGCGGAGATGCCCCAGTCGTGGTCGCCGTTCGGGTCGTCGAAGATCTGCCGGACCCGCCACAGGCCCTCGTCCTCGACCTCCTCGATCAGCAGCATCTTCGGGCCGCGCGCGTTCGGGCCGGTGAACAGGTCGTCGTACTCCTCCCAGTACCCGTCCATCGCGTCGGCCCAGCGGTCGGCGTTCCAGCCGTCCTCGCCGTCGAGCTCGGCCAGCTCGTCGTAGTGCTCCAGCGCGCACAGCTCGACCCGGCGGAACAGCTCGTTGCGGACCAGCACCCGGAAGGCCCGGGCGTTGGCGGTGACCGGCGCGGGCTTGTCGTCCAGGCGGACTTCGCCGGCCTCCGGCTCGGTCGGGTTGGCCAGCGCCTCCCACTCGTCCAGCAGCGAGGAGTCGACCTGCCGGACGAGTTCGCCCAGCCAGGCGATGACGTCCTTCAGGTCGTCGGTCTTGATGTCGTCCGGGACGGTCTGCTCCAGCGCCTTGAACGCGCCCGCCAGGTAGCGCAGCACGATGCCCTCGGTGCGGGCCAGCTCGTAGAAGCCCACGTAGTCGGTGAAGGTCATCGCGCGCTCGTAGAGGTCGCGCACCACGGACTTGGGCCGCAGCGGGTGGTCGCCGATCCACGGGTGCGCCCGGCGGTACACCTCGTAGGCGTGGCCGAGCTCCTCCTCCAGCGGCTTCGGGTAGCTGATCTCCTGGAGCCGGTTCATCCGCTCCTCGTACTCGATCCCGTCCCGCTTCATCTCCGCGACGGCCTCGCCGCGGGCCTTGTTCTCCTGCGAGGCGAGGATCTGCCGCGGGTCGTCGAGGGTCGCCTCGACCACCGAGACCACGTCCAGCGCGTACGAGGGGGACTCCGGGTCGAGCAGGTCGAAGGCGGCCAGCGCGAAGGTGGACAGCGGCTGGTTGAGCGCGAAGTTCTCCTGCAGGTCGAGGGTCAGGCGGGCGATCCGGCCCTCGGCGTCCGGCTCGTCGAACTGCTCGACCACGCCGCCCTCCCGCAGCGAGCGGTAGATGGCGATCGCGGTGCGGATGTGGCGGCGCTGGGAGGCGCGGTCCTCGTGGTTGTCGGTGAGCAGCTTGCGCATCGCGTCGAAGGCGTTGCCCGGGCGGCCGATCACCGAGAGCAGCATCGCGTGGCTGACCTTGAACCGGGAGACCAGCGGCTCCGGGTCGGCCCCGATCAGCCGCTCGAAGGTCTCCTCGGTCCAGGACACGAAGCCGTCCGGGGCCTTCTTGCGGACCACCTTCTTGCGCTTCTTCGGGTCGTCCCCGGCCTTGGCCAGCGCCCGGTCGTTCTCCACCACGTGCTCGGGGGCCTGCGCCACCACCTGGCCGACGGTGTCGAACCCGGCCCGGCCCGCGCGCCCGGCGATCTGGTGGAACTCGCGGGCCCGCAGGATCCGCACCCGCTGCCCGTCGTACTTGGACAGCGCGGTGAACAGCACCGTGCGGATCGGCACGTTGACGCCCACGCCGAGGGTGTCGGTGCCGCAGATCACCTTCAGCAGGCCGGCCTGCGCCAGGCGCTCCACCAGGCGGCGGTACTTGGGCAGCATGCCCGCGTGGTGCACGCCGATGCCGTGCCGCACGTACCGGGACAGGTTGCGGCCGAACTTGGTGGTGAAGCGGAAGTTGCCGATCAGCGAGGCGATCGCGTCCTTCTCCTGCTTCGAGCACATGTTGATGCTCATCAGCGACTGCGCCCGCTCAACCGCCTCCTTCTGGGTGAAGTGCACGACGTACACCGGCGCCTGGCCGGTGTTCAGCAGCTCCTCCAGCGTGTCGTGCAGGTTGGTGCGCCGGTACTCGTAGAACAGCGGCACCGGACGGGTCACCGAACGCACCGCCGTGGTCGGGCGGCCGGTGCGCCGGGTCAGGTCCTCCTCGAAGCGGCGGACGTCGCCGAGGGTCGCCGACATCAGCAGGAACTGCGCCTGCGGCAGCTCCAGGATCGGGATCTGCCAGGCCCAGCCGCGGTCCGGCTCGGCGTAGAAGTGGAACTCGTCCATCACGACCTGGCCGATGTCGGCGCGCGGGCCGTCGTGCAGGGCGATCTGGGCCAGCACCTCGGCGGTGCAGCAGATGATCGGCGCGGTCGGGTTCACCGAGGCGTCGCCGGTCATCATGCCGACCTGCTCGGTGCCGAAGATCTTGCACAGGTCGAAGAACTTCTCCGACACCAGCGCCTTGATCGGCGCGGTGTAGAACGTCCGCTTGCCCTCGGCCAGCGCGGCGAAGTGCGCGCCCGCCGCGACCAGGGACTTGCCGGAGCCGGTCGGCGTCGCCAGGATCACGTTGTTCCCGGAGACCAGCTCGATCAGCGCCTCCTCCTGGGCGGGGTAGAGGGTGATGCCGCGCTCCGACGCCCACTCGGCGAAGGTCTCGAACAGCGAGTCGGGCGTGGCGGGCTTCGGCATCAGGTCCAGGAGGGTCACCCCGCTATCTTGCCCGCACTCGATCACCGCGGGCAAAGCTCGCGCGCGCCAGCCGCGCTCCGCCCGAACGGGTGGTTGCCGAGGGCCCCCGAGATATCACGCTGCGTGACGGAGATGATGCGGATCGACCGCCCACGAACCCACGGGGCGGCGCGAAGCAACGGAAGGACACCCATGCGCAAGCGCATCCTCGGCCTCGGGCTGGCCGCCGCCGCCCTGGCGGCAGTGGCCGCCGGACCGGCCGCCGCCGCGGCCGACCCGAACGTCGAGACGGTCACCGCGGTCGGCTCCTCCGGCGGCGTGGTGGCCCGCTGCCCCCAGGGCTGGACGGCCAGCGACCCGCACATCGCCAACGGCGACGGCACCCCGCTGGCGGCCAACCAGCGCTGGCACTACGGCCCGATCGAGGGCGGCGAGGGCTTCGCGGGCTGGATCGCCCCGTACCTGGACTCCCCTCCGCCGCCGGACACGATCGCGCTCACCGTCACCTGCACCCGGTGCTGAGCCGCTGAGCCCCCTGGGCCGGCCTCACGGGCAGGTGACCACCTGGCCGGCCCAGGACAGGCCGCCGCCGAACGCGAACAGCAGCACCCGGGCGCCTGGGTGCAGCTCGCCGCGCTCCACCAGCTTCGCCAGCGCCAGCGGCACCGAGGCCGCCGAGGTGTTGCCGGAGTCCACCACGTCCCGGGCGATCACCGCGTCCTCGCGCAGCCCGAGCTTCTGCACCAGCGACTCGATGATCCGCAGGTTCGCCTGGTGGGTCACCACCCCGTCCAGCTCCGCCGGGCTCAACCCGGCTGCCCGGCACGCCTGTTCGGCCAGCGCGGGCAGCTCGGTGGTGGCCCAGCGGAACACCGCCTGGCCGTCCTGCTCGAACTGCGGGTGCCACTGGCCCAGCAGCCGCACCGCGCTCGCCCGGGACGGGTCCGAGCCCCAGACCACCGGGCCGACCGCGCTCTCCGGGCCCTCGGTCGCCGACAGCACCGCCGCGCCCGCGCCGTCGCCCAGCAGGATGCAGCTGCGCCGGTCCGTCCAGTCGACCAGGTCCGACATCTTCTCCGCGCCGATCACCAGCGCGTGCTTCGCCCCGCCCGCCAGCAGCGAGTGGCTCGCCACCGACAGCGAGGTGCAGAAGCCCGCGCAGCCGTTGTTCAGGTCGAACGCCACGGCGGACGGGATGCCCAGCTGCCCCGCGACCTGCGCCGCGATCGACGGGCAGCGGTCCACCGCGCTGCAGGTGGCCACCGTGACCTGCCCGATGTCCGCCGGGTCCAGCCCGGACGCGGCCAGCGCCTTCGCGGCCGCCCCCACCGCCAGGTCGGTCACCGACTCGTCCGGCCCGGCGATCCGCCGGGTCACGATCCCGGTGCGCCGCCGGATCCACTCGTCATTGGTGTCCACCATCGTCGCCAACTCGTCGTTGGTGAGCACCCGGGCGGGCTGGTAGTGACCGAGCGCGGCGATCCGGACTCCGGGCATGGTGTTTCCCTCTTTCCACGGCGGCACCCGGCCGGTGCCGGGGCAACGGCCGGGAATATAGCAACCGACCGATCGGAAGCTAAACGCGGCCCGCAGGGCGGACACGACGCGACCGCGCACCGCCGTGCCCGTGCGCCGACCCGCCCCCCACCAGCACCGGAACCACCGGCGGGGGCGGGGGAGGGGACGGACCGGCCGACCGGACCGCCCCGCGCAGGCCCCCCGTCCGGCCCGTCCGGCCCGTCCGGCCCGTCCGGCCTCAGGGCGAGAGGCGGCCGAGCCCACCCGTGCGCGTGCCGATCCTCCGGCCGCTGACGTCGACGAAGGCGTCCATCGCCGTGCGGTAGCGGTCGCGGCGCGCCTGGAACTCGGTGTCCTCGACCGCGCCCTTGCGCCAGTACGAACTCAGTGCCTGGCCCGCGGTGTTCACCTCCTCGGAGGCGGCGACCAGGCCGGGGTCGCCGGAGAGGATCCGGATGCGGGCGGTGGCCAGCCGGTGGCCGTTCAGGTCCCACCCCTCCACCCGTCCGGTGACGCCGAGCTCGCGCTCCTCCCACACCCGGTACAGCAGGTCGCTGCACGAGGCCGCGACTTCGGCGCAGGAGTTGAGCAGCAACTCCGTCGCCCTCGCCCGTTCCTCCCTGCGCTTCGCCAAGTACTGCCCCAGCAGGGCGATGGCCGCGCCGACGGCGGTGGCCGCCAAGGTCCCCCAACTCTCCATGGCGGTGGTATCCCGACCCGGCCGCGCCGTCAAACCCGATCGGGCCCCCGCCGGCCCCGGGGTGACCGCGGTCAGAACGGGGGTTCCGGGGCGGGCCGGCCCGTCGCCGGCCAGGGGTCGTCCCGCTCCCGCCGCGGCACCGCCCCCCGCTGCCGCCGGGCGGCGGCCGCGCGCTGCTCGG
>NZ_JBSGET010000183.1:0-13874 GCF_053603035.1 Kitasatospora sp. NPDC004272
GCGCCTGTTCGCGGGCCCCGGCCTCGACCGTGCGCACCAGGTTGACCCGCAGCAGCAGCACCGGCACTCAGTGCGCCCGACTGATGGCAGACTGTGCAACTGGTCCGTCCAAGTGGAGGTTTGGTCCGATGACCACAGTTCAGCCCGGCGGGCCACCAGCACGGCACCGGCGCCCCGCCGCCCGCGTCCGGGAGCCCGCGGCCGGCCGCGCCGCCCCCGCCGGTCGACCAGGGCGGCCGCAAGTGGTCGGACGCCAAGGGCTGGGGCGGACGGCTGCCCGGGCCCGGCAGCGCGGTGCGGATCACCGACCGGGTGGTGCTGGACGCCGACGCGAAGGTCGGCTCGCTGCTGGTGGAACCGACCGGCTCGCTGGTGTTCGCCGCGGACCGGTCGCTGACCCTGGCCAGCAGCGGCAACGTCGAGGTGCGCGGCACCCTGGCGCTCGCCCCCGACGGCGCGCACACCCACGTCCTGCGCTTCCCCGAGGTCGACGAGCGCCGCTTCGCCGGCGGCGGCATGACGGTCGTCGACACCGACACCGGCCTGTGGGTCACCGGCCAGGGCTACCTGCGGCTGGACGGCGCCCCCCGCACCGCCTGGACCCGCGCCGCCACCGGGCTGAAGCCCGGCGACACCACCGTCCGACTGGCCGCCGCCCCCACCGGCTGGCAGCCCGGCGACGAACTGGCCGTCACCCCCACCGCGCCGCCCGACACCGAGGACTTCTCCACCTCGTACGACCTGGTGACCGTCAAGCGGGTCGACGGCGCCACCGTCACGCTGACCGGCCCGCTGAAGAACGCCCACCCCCGGGTGGCGATCGGCGGCGGCGCGACCTTCGGCGCCGAGGTGCTCAACCTCAGCCGCAACGTCCGGATCGAGGGCACCGAGAACGGCCGGGCCCACGTCCACCTCACCTCCAGCCGGCCCGCCGACGTCCGGCACGCCGCGCTGCGCTGGCTCGGGCCGCGGGCGAACGGGAAGGACAGCTGGAACGGCAAGCCGGTCACCGAGCCGGTGCTCGGCCGGTACGGGCTGCACTTCCACATGCTGCTGGACACCTCGCGCGGCACCGTGGTCGAGGGAGTGGTGGTCCGCGACGCCGGCAGCCACGCCTTCGTGCCGCACGCCAGCCACGGCATCACCTTCCGCGGCTGCATCTCCCACGACACCTGGGAGGACGCGTACTGGTGGGACGGCCCGATCGACACCCGCACCCCGCAGGGCCCCTCCGACGACATCGCCTACGAGGGCTGCGTCGCCTCCCGCACCGTCTTCGAACCCAACCCGCGCGGCTACCGGCTCACCGGCTTCAGCCTCGGCGCCGGGACGGGCTCCTCGGCCCGGGACTGCGTGGCCGTCGGCGTCCAGGGCGCCACCGGCGCCTCCGGCTACGAGTGGCCGGAGACCAGCGAGGGCGTCTGGACCTTCGAACGCTGCCTGGCGCACAACAACCTGGAGAACGGCGTCTTCGTCTGGCTCAACGCCGAGCACCACCACACCGTCACCCAGTACGCGGCCTACCACAACGGCGGCTGGGGCATCGAGCACGGCGCCTACCTCAACGACTTCGACTACACCGCCTCGGTGCTGTACGGCAACGCGGCCGGCGGCATCGCCGTGCACGCGCTCGGCCGCGACCAGGGCACCGTCTTCGACGGGCTGCTGATCGACGCCGCCGGGCAGTCCGACTACGCGGTCGCCACCCTCAAGCACCAGCTCGCCGGCGAGCGGGTCACCCTCAGCCGCAGCAGGCTGACCGGCTACCGCAAGGCCGGGGTGGCGTTCCGGGCCACCGGGGACGGCGAACCGGACGACATCGCCGTGCTGGACTGCGAGTTCGGCGGTGCCAAGGGCAGCGAGCTGTGGCTCGACCCGGAGGCGCCCGACCCCAAGCAGATCCTGTTCCGCCCGGCCGGGCAGGCGCAGACCGTCTCGCTCGGCAAGGCCGGGGGCGGCCAGGGCCTCGCGGGCACCCCGTGGAACGCGGCCACCGCCCCCGCCGAGGCGCCCGCCCCGCCGCGGGCCGTCGCGCTGCCCGCGCTCGCCTTCACCGACAGCGCGCCGAAGACCGGGCGGGTCACCGGGGGCTGAGCGCCGGGGGCGCCGCGGGCCGAACGCCGGTCGGGCCGCGGGCGGCAGGGCGCGTCGGGCACGGGCGGCAGGGCGCGTCGGGCGCGGGCGGAAAAGCGCGACGGGCGGGAGCGCGCCGATTCGCTGCCCCTGCCCGTCGCGGTCCCTGGTCGGCGTCAGCGCGCCGCGTGCGCCCCCGGGGAGGTGCGCTGCTGCTCGGCGGCCGCCTCGGCGGCCTCCAGCTGCTCCTGGGTGGGCTCGGGGAGCGCCGCCAGGTAGGCGGAGGCGATCAGCTGGCCCACCGTCGGGTAGGCGCCGATCGGGGCGGCGCTGGCGCAGCCGGTCTCCTCGGCCGCGGTGGCCAGCAGCTCGGGGTCGGCCTCCGGGCCGATCACCAGCGGGGCCAGCGCGGGGCGCTCGGAGCCGGTGGCCCGCAGGTGCGCCACGGCCGCGGCGACCGAGCCCGGCACGTCCAGGGCGGCCGGGACGACCGGGACCGCCAGCCGGGAGGCCAGCAGGACGCCGGTGATGCCCGCCGAGGCGGCCGCCTCCTCGCCGCCGACCGTGGTCAGCACCACGCCGTCGGCGGCGGTGGCGATGGCGAACAGCCGGGCCCGGTCGGCCCGGGCCAGCCCAGCCTCGGACAGCCGCACGTGCACGGCCTCGGCCAGCAGCGGGTGCGGGCCCAGCGGGTCCAGCACCTGGGCGCCGGTCTCGGCGGCCAGCTTGTGCAGTTCGGGCAGGAAGTCGTGCGGCCCGGGAACCAGCGGGACGACCACCGGCGCGGGCTGCCCCGACTCGGCGGCGGCCGCCAGCAACTCGGCCACCGTCGGCGCGTCCTCGCCGCCCAGGTAGGCCGCCGTCACCTCGATGCCCGACTGCTCGGTGCGGACGATGGACAGCAGCTCCTCGACGACCGGACGGTTCTCCGGCCCGGCGGCGGTCGGAACCGCCAGCACCAGGGCAGGCGAACCGGCCATGATCTCGGGGCGCTCGGGACGGCGGTGGCGCCCCCGCGCACGGGAGCCTGGCGTACGGACGGGCAGTGGCGCGCCCGGGATGGCTGCGGTGCTCATGCGCCAGATCGTAGGACATGTCCCCGCGCGCGTTGCAGTCGGATGCCGACAGCGGGCGGCTTTCGGTCGGGAAGTGACAGTGATCACAGTGCGAATCGTGACTGCCTGTGAACCGCGTTGTAGGGGGTGAAGATCGACAACGCGCTGACGGCTGTGTGCGGACGGTCATGGAGTGACTGGCGTTTCGCCCGGCTGTGTCCGCTTACGCACCGTCAATTACGCTGCTGTGAAGGCTTGGTGACGGCATCAGCACGTTCCTCTGCACGGGAAATTTCCCATGCTGATGCACGTGCAGGGGGGTTATCATCACGTCAAGTGAGGCATTCGCCAGGCTCTGGGGAGAAGACAATGCGTGAGGCGTACAACGGCATGGCGGCGACCGACCTGGACGGGGTGGTCTGGCAGAAGAGCCGTCACAGCAACTCGAAGGGCAACTGCGTGGAGTTCGCCGCGCTGCCGAACGGCGACGTGGCGATGCGCAACTCGCGCTTCCCCGGGGGCCCGGCGCTGGTCTACACCCGGGACGAGATCACCGCGATGCTGCTCGGCGTGAAGGACGGGGAGTTCGACCACCTGGGGGGCAACCCCTGACTGGGCTCCAACTCCCGCCAACCCGGGCCGTCGTGGGATCCATCCGCGACGGCCTCCGCTGTTCCGGGCGGCGGCCGCCGCACTGACGACTCGTCAATTCGACGGTCCGCCAAGGGGGTTTCGCTACGGCGGAGGCGGGGGGCCGTCGACGGTTTCCGGTCAGGCGGAACGGCGGTGCCGACCGGAGTTGGACAGCAGATCGGGTCCCTGCACGGCCGCGTGGGTGTCGAACAGCGCCCAGACCACCTTCCCGGCGCCGGCCAGCGGGTGCCACCCCCAGGAGCGGGAGAAGGAGTCCACCAGGTGCAGGCCGCGGCCGGACTCCGCCACGAAGTCGGCCTCCCGGGCGATCGGGCCCGCACTGGACGGGTCGCTGACCGCGCAGACCACCTGCGGGGAGCGGTGCACCAGGCTGATCCGGATCGGCAGCGCGTCGGCGGCCGCCGGCGGACCGCTCTGCGCCGGGACCCGGGACGGCTCGCTCTGGCCGAGGGCGTGCCGCAGCGCGTTGGTCACCAGCTCGGAGGCCACCAGCGCGACATCGTCGAAGATCTCCCCCAGGCCCCAGCCGTCCAGCGTCCGCCTGGTGAACTCCCTTGCGGTGCGCACCGCTTCGAAGCGGGGAGCGAGGGTGCAGCTGACCACATGAGGGTCGGTCGCCAGGACCGTACCGGTGCTCATGAAGAGCTCCTCCCATAAGGGGGCGGACACGGCGGGACCCACCGGGGTCATGCCGGTCACCTCCGACTCGCTCGGCCGTCGGGCCGCCGGGTCGACCGGTCCGCACACACAAGTACCCAGCGACGCGCGGGCGTTGCCGGGAGGGTGTGCGGGTTCGCGCATGGGGTCGACGCGGAGCCCGCGGGATTGCCAGGGCGTGCAAGTGCACGTGCACCATGGTCCTCTGCGCTCACGGCAGATGCAAGAGTCGATTCACGTGCAGTCGTGCGATTGGCAT
Organism: Kitasatospora sp. NPDC004272; assembly: GCF_053603035.1. Classification (NCBI taxonomy): domain Bacteria; kingdom Bacillati; phylum Actinomycetota; class Actinomycetes; order Kitasatosporales; family Streptomycetaceae; genus Kitasatospora; species Kitasatospora sp. NPDC004272. The sequence continues at coordinate 4,699 of NZ_JBSGET010000183.1, forward strand.
ATGCATGGTCCGGATGCACGTGCAAGATGGACCCCGGAGTGGCCGAAGCGGTAGCACGCCGCACCACTATCGGCACTCAGTGCGCCCGACTGATGGCAGACTGTGCAACTGGTCCGTCCAAGTGGAGGTTTGGTCCGATGACCACAGTTCAGCCCGGCGGGGGCTCGATGGTGCGCCGCATCCTCCTCGGCTCCCAGCTCCGTCGGCTCCGCGAGGGCTGCGCCATCACCCGCGAGGACGCCGGCTACGCGATCCGGGCCTCCGAGTCCAAGATCAGCCGGATGGAGCTCGGCCGGGTCTCCTTCAAGGAACGGGACGTCGCCGACCTGCTCAGCCTCTACGGGCTCTCCACCGGCCCCGACCGCGAGGCCCTGCTGGCGCTGGTCCGCGAGGCCAACAAGTCCGGCTGGTGGCACAGTTACAACGACGTGCTGCCCAACTGGTTCCAGACCTACATCGGGCTGGAGGAGGCCGCCGCGCTGATCCGCACCTACGAGGTGCAGTTCGTCCCCGGCCTGCTCCAGGGCGAGGACTACGCCCGGGCGATCTTCGCGCAGAACCGGCCCGCCCTCGCCGAGGAGGAGATCACCCGCCGCGTCGCCCTGCGCACCCGCCGGCAGAAGCTCCTCACCGAGGGGCGCGGCCCCAAGCTCTGGGCCGTCATCGACGAGGCCGCGCTGCGCCGCCCGGTCGGCGGCCCCGAGGTGATGCGGGCCCAGTTGGAGCACCTGGTGGAACTGGCCCAACTCCCCAGCGTGGTGCTCCAGGTGATGCCGTTCCGGTTCGGCGCGCACGCCGGCGAGAGCGGCGCCTTCTCGGTGCTGCGCTTCCCCGAGCAGGACCTCCCCGACGTGGTCTACGTGGAGCAACTCACCAGCGCGCTCTACCTGGACAAGCGCGACGACGTCGACGAGTACCTGCAGGTGATGGAGCGGCTGTGCGTGGACAGCCTCACCCCGCAGCAGACGCTCGACCTGCTGCAGTCGATCCTCAAGGGCCAGTAGCCCGACGACCGGGGCGGTCCGGGGCGCTCCGGGACGGATGGCTCCGGACGGGCGGCACCGGCGCGGACGGCGTGCGCCGGTGCCCGGGGGGCGCGCGGCCGGTGCGACCGGTGCTCCCGACCTCCCGGCGCCCGGTGGCGGTTCGGTCTCGCCGCCGCCGGGCCGATTGACCGTGGCCCGCCGAACTGCCATGGTGTCTGCTCCGAAGTCCGCACCGCCCCTCCTGGTCGGTGCGGACGACGCGTGCCGGCTCCACCAACACGGGGGTTTGGTGGAGCCGGATTCCGACACACTGCCGGAGCGCGCCGGGCGGCGAGGGGTCGACCGCCCGGGGGTTCCTCAGTGCTCCACCCGCACGCCTTCCGCCGTCCGCGCGCCCGCCGCGCCCTCGGTGGTTCCCGCGCTCGGGCTGCCCGCGTTCCTGGTTCCCGCGCTCGGGCCGCCCGCGCTCGTGCTCTCCGCGTGGTCGGCCGTCGCGCGGCCGGAGCGGAGCGCGCCGGTCAGCGCGACCAGCAGGCCGAGCGCGGTGGTGCCCGTCACCAGCAGCAACGCGGGCCGGTAGCCCGCCAGTTGGGCGTGCGCGTCGGTGCCCCCGGCGCTGCCCGCGGTGAGCACCGCGGTGGTGACCGCCAGCACGATCGCGCCGCCGACCTGGAGCGCGGTGTTCACCAGGCCCGAGGCCAGGCCCTGTTCGTCGTCCGCCACCCCGGAGGTCGCCGCCACGTTGATCGAGGGGAAGGCCAGCGCGAAGCCGGCGCCGATCAGCAGCATGCTCGGCAGCGCCAGGTCGAGGAAGCCGCTGTGCTCGTCCAGCCGGAGGAACAGCGCGTACCCGAGCACCATCGAGGCCACGCCGACCGGCAGCACCCGGGCCGCGCCGAACCGGTCCAGCAGCCTGCCGACGGCGCCCGCCGAGAAGGCCACCACCGCGCCGCCGGGCAGCAGCCCGAGCGCCGTCTCCAGCGCCGACCAGCCGAGCAGCCGCTGCAGGTACAGCGTGGCCACGAACTGGAAGCCCGCGTAACTGCCCATCAGCGTGAGCGCCGTCAGGTTCGCCCGGCGGACGCCCGCGTCGCGGAAGATGCCGAGCCGGACCAGCGGGTGGGCGGTGCGGGTCTCGATCAGCAGGAAGGCCACCGCCAGCGCCACCACCAGGAGCAGCGACCCGACCGTGCGCGGCGAGAGCCAGCCCGCGCCCTGGGCCTCCGTCACCGTGAACACCAGGAGCAGCACCGCCGCGGTGCCGGTGATCGCGCCCGCCACGTCGTACCCGCCGGAGGCGCGGTGCTCGTCGCCGCGCCGGGGCAGCAGCTTGACGCCCGCGGCCAGCGCGATCAGGGCGACCGGGACGGGCATCAGGAAGGTCAGCCGCCAGCCCGCCGAGGTCAGCAGCCCGCTGATCACCAGGCCGAGCGAGAAGCCCGCCGCCGAGCAGGTGGTGTAGATCGACAGCGCCCGGTTGCGGGCCGGGCCCTCCGGGAACGTGGTCGTGATGATGGAGAGGCCGGCCGGCGCGGTGAACGCGGCGCTGACGCCCTTCAGGAAGCGGGCGCCGATCAGCAGCGGCCCGCTGTCCACCAGCCCGCCCAGCAGCGAGGCGGCGGCGAACACGGCCAGCGCGACCAGGAACACCCGGCGGCGGCCGAGCAGGTCGGCCGCGCGGCCGCCGAGCAGCAGCAGCCCGCCGTAGCCGAGGACGTAGCCGCTCACCACCCACTGCAGGGCGGAGTCGGACAGGTGCAGGTCGGCGCCGATGGACGGCAGGGCGACGCCGACCATCGAGACGTCCAGCGCGTCGAGGAACATCGCGGCGCAGAGCACCACCAGGGCGCCCCACAGGCGGGGGCTCCAGCGCCCGTCGGTCACGGGGGAGTCGGCCAGTGGGGTGTCGGCGGGTGGTGTGCCGGTCGGGCGGGCGTCGGCCGCGGAGGCGTCGACCTCGGGGGCGCTGATCACGGTCGTGTCGGTCATGGCACGGAACGCTACATGCATATGCATGAGATGCAAGTGCATTTAATGTGGACGCAACAGATGTGCGTGCATGTGCTACGGTGGCGGTGTGACCGACTTCGACCCAGACCGCGACTCCGCCGCGGAGACGGCGCTCGGCGAGCAGTGGCGCGCCCTGCTGGCCCGCCACGCGGCCACCTCCTGCGCCATCGACCGCGAGCTGGGCGAGGCGTTCGGGCTCGGCGTCAGCGAGTTCGAACTGCTGGAGCGGCTGCGGGAGTTCGAGCTGGATGAACCCGGCCGCGGTGAGCGGGCGCAGACCCTGGCCAACACCGTCCACCTCAGCCAGAGCGCGTTCTCCCGGCTGGTCGCCCGGATGGAGAAGGCCGGCCTGCTCCAGCGCACGCACTGCGTCGACGACCGGCGCGGCATCTACATCGCGCTCACCGGGGAGGGCCGCGAGCGCTACGCCAAGGCCCGCCCCGTGCACCGGCGGATCCTCGCCGAGACGCTCGGCTCCGAGGGCTGAGGCAACACCCGGATCCGGGAGCGAGGCCGGAGCCGGGATCGGAGCCGGGATCGGGGCCCGAAGCGGGATCGGGGCCGGCCCCGGGTCGGGGGAGCGCCGGGCTGAGCGGCCGTCAGCCGTCCCGCCCGGCCGGGCTCAGAGCAGCGCCGACAGCCCCGGCGCCACCGCCAGCAGCGCCGCGCCCAGCGGGGCCGCCAACGCCGCCAGCGTCCAGCCCAGCCGGGCCGGCACCGGCAGCCGGGGCTCGCCCAGCAGCAGCCGGTCCACCCGGGCGGGGGACTGCGCCAGCTGGGCCGGCGGGCAGGAGGCGAACACCGAGCTGTTCAGCTCCGCCAGCGCCAGCGCCGTGGTCACCCGCCCGTGCCGCCGCGCCGCCCGGTCGTCCGCCGCCAGTTCCACCAGCACCGCCACCTGGTCGCGGAACGCGGAGAACACCCCCACCCCCGGGAAGCCGGTGGCCAGCGCCTGCGCGCACTGCGCCAGCCAGTGGTGCCGGGCCCGGACGTGGCCGCGCTCGTGGCTCAGCACCGCCGCCAGCTCCCGGTCGGACAGCTGCTGCAGCGCCCCCGTGGTCACCACCAGCCGGGCCCGCGGCCCCGGCAGCGACCACGCCTGCGGCCGGACGTTCTCCAGTACCACCAGCGGCTCCCGCACCCGGCGTCGACGGGGCAGCAGCGAACTCGGCAACTCCGGCGCCCGGCTCACCAGTTGGGCGTGCCGGTGACCGCGCTCCGCGCGCGCCGAGCGGATCTCCCGGGCCAGGGACACCGCCGTCCACAGCCCGCCCGCCGCCAGCACCGCCGCCGACAACCGGCCCCAACCCTCCAGGCCCGCCAGCCCGTACGCGTCCTCCACCCCGGCCGGGGCGCCGGTGAACACCGCGTCCCGCCAGCCGGGCAGGGCGGCCGCGCTCGCCAGCAGCAGGCTCAGCAGGCAGCACAGCAGCACCGCGACCACCAGCATCTGCCACACCAACAGGGCCAGCACCGGTTCGCGCTCCGGCCAGCGGGCCCGGGCCAGGCGGCTCGGCGCCACGGTGGCGAGCAGTAGTCCGAGCAGCAGCAGGCTCAGCAGTGCCGTCATGGCAAGGGTCTCCCCGAGGGAGGGGGCGGGGGCGCGGCGGTGCGCCTCCCCCAACCTATGCCGCCACACGTCCGGGCGGAACGCCCGGGTGGGTCCAGTGACCAAGAGCACGCCCGGACACCGCCCCCGACGCCCCGTCAGCCCGCGCCGGGCGCGGTCCGCCGCACGTCCGCACGGCTCACATCCACAGCAGCATCGCGAACATCCCGATCCCCATCGCCGCCCGGCAGGCCCGCGGCAGCGGCGCCACCACCGGGCCGCCCGCCACCGCCGGGCCGCCCACCACCAGCACCCGGCTGCCCTCCCAGAGCGCGTACGCCCCGAAGTACACCAGCAGCGCCCCCGTCAGCACCGGCAGCCCGCCCGGCTGCCCGTGGTGCCCGCCGTGCCCGCCCGGCGCGCCGCCCCCGCCCGCCATCGCCAGCGCCATGTACGCCATCGCCAGCGCGCCGATCCCGTGGTGCAGCCGGTGCACCCGCAGCCCGGCCCCGCGCCCGGCCAGCGCGCCCACCAGCAGCACCGCCGCCAGCAGCGCGTACGGCCACCCCCAGAACACCCCCGGCAGCAGCGCCATCCCGGCCATGCCCAGTCCCATCGCGGCCTCCAGCACGTCCGACTCCCGGCGGGCCCGGTGGTGCCCGCCGCAGGCCGGATCGGCGCTCCAGCGGCGCACCCGCCACCCGCAGTAGCCGCCGCTGCCCGCGGCCAGCGCCGCCAGCAGCCAGCTCACCAGCGCCGGACCGTGCATCGCGTCCCCCTCCGTGCCCTCGGCACCGGACCCGCCGGACCGGGCCGCTCCTCCCACGATCACCGACCCCGCCCGGGCGCAGCAGGGCGTGAACGGGGGCGCACCGAGGCGTGACCGCTCGGGCGCGCACCGTGAGCGCCCCGGTGGCGGGCCCCCCGACCCCGGGGGATGGTCGGGGCAGACCGGCGGCCCCGCCCCCGCCGGCGCCGGAACTGTCCGTTTCATCCAGCGTGGCGGGAACGGCGGAGGGCGGTACTACGAACTGGAGCATCTTCCGTCCGAGTGACCTTGAGCCGGAGAACCTTTCGCATTTAACGTGGTCCTGTCGAAATAACTCCTGTCGAAGTGAGCCTGTGATGCAGAATCTTTCGCCGACGCTCGCGCTCGCGGGCGACGCCCACCGCACCGCCGCCCACGCCACCGGCCCGGCCGCCGACCGGAGCGCGGGCCCGGCCGGCCACCCCGCCTGGGCGCGCCTCAAGGCCGCCGTCGAGGCGCTCCGGCCGCTGCAGTCCAAGGACGGCTCGATCGACCTCGCCGCCGTGCCGCGCGCGGACGTCGACCCGCTGGTCGAGAGCGTGCAGGAGGCCGTCGTCGAACTGGCCCCGCTCTTCCCGCACGACGCCGACTACCTGGCCGCCGTCCGCGCCGACCTGCGCAAGTGGGCCGACACCGGCTACCGCGAGCCCGACTTCCTCGACTCGCTGCTGGCCTTCCGCCCGAACGAGCACCGCGTCGACGGCACCGGCCACCTGGTGGTCTTCCCGATGTACACCCAGAACGGCAACCCGGACCGCAACCTGGAAGCCGTCCTGCTGAAGGTCGTCTGGCCCGAGTGGATCGCCGAACTGGAGCGCACCCGCTTCGACAACCCCGGCTACCTCGGCATCGCCTTCGAGGACTTCACCGCCGGCTACGACACCAACTCCGCGGTGCTCTTCCCCGAGACCGTGGCCGTCCGCGAAGCGCCGGAACGTTTCACCTGGGGCGGCATCTTCTGCGACCGCGAGGCCGCCCGCTTCCGCGCCGTCACCACCAGCGCCGTCCGCCAGCTCGGCCTCGACATCCCCGCCGACGCCGCCGGACTGCTCGACGACCAGGACCGCACCCAGCAGACCTTCGTCCTGTGGGACCTCGTCCACGACCGCACCCACAGCCACGGCGACCTGCCGTTCGACCCCTTCATGATCAAACAGCGCAGCCCGTTCTGGATGTACGGCCTCGAAGAGCTCCGCTGCGACCTCAACACCTTCAAGGAGTCGGTCCGCCTGGAGGCCGAGGGCCACCCCCAGGGGCGCGACGTCCAGTACGCCATCCTCTTCGACCGCCTGTTCCGCTTCCCGGTCAGCGGCGACCGGGTCCGCAACTACGACGGCCTCGGCGGCCAGCTGCTCTTCGCCTACCTGCACAAGCACGACGCCCTGCGCTGGCGCGACAACCGGCTCACCATCGACTGGGCCCGGGTCGCCGACACCACCAACCAGCTCTGCGCCGAGATCGAGACCCTCTACCGCGACGGCATCGACCGGCCCAAGACCGCGCACTGGATCGCCGCCTACGAACTGGTCTCCCGCTACCTCACCCCGCACCCCGCCTCCACCTGGGCCAAGGGCCCCGAGGCGCTCCCGCTCGACCTCGCCGACGACAAGGCACTGCGCAAGGCGCTGTGCGACGCCGTCCACCCCGACGAGTTCCCGCTCAGCATGTTCTACGAAGCACTCGCCAAGAAGCTCGGCCGCGTCATCGCCGGCACCAAGGGCATCACCGGCACCAGCACCCAGGAGGCCGCCGCATGAGCACCCCCCGCCCCGCAGTCCGCCCCGCAGTCCGCCCCGCAGTCCGCCCCCTCGACGGCAAGGTGATCGCCGTCGCCGGAGCCAGCGGCCCGGCCGGCCGGGCCACCCTGCGCCGCCTCGCCGCCGACGGCGCCACCGTCATCGGCGCCGACATCGACCAGCACCGGCTGGACGCCGCCCTCGGGACCGTCCGCGACGCCGTCCCCGGCGCGGACCTGCACGGCCAGGTCATCGACCTGCTCGACCCGCAGGAGGTGCACGACTGGGCCGACCACCTGGAGGCCGAACACGGCCGCGTCGACGGACTCCTCCACCTGGTCGGCGGCTGGCGCGGCAGCAAGACCTTCTTCGACTCCCGGATCGACGACTGGGACTTCCTGCACGACACCGTCGTCCGCACCCTCCAGCACACCTCGCTGGCCTTCCAGCCCGCCCTGCTCCGCAGCCCCGCGGGCCGCTACGCCATGGTCTCCGCCGCCGCCGCGCACCGGCCCACCGCGGGCGGCGCCGCGTACGCCGCCGCCAAGGCCGCCACCGAGGCCTGGACCCTGGCGATGGCCGACTCCTTCCGCAAGGAGAGCACCGCCCCCGACGGCGACCCCACCGCCGCCGCCGTCATCCTGGTCATCAAGGCCCTGGTCAGCCCCGAGATGCGGGCCGAGAAGCCGGACGCCAAGTTCCCCGGCTTCACCGACACCGCCGACCTGGCCACCACCCTGGCGTCCCTCTGGGACCGCCCCGCAGCAGAACTGAACGGACAGCACCTGTGGCTGACAGCCCGATGAACCCCGTCACCTCCGCCTTCGGCCCGACCGACGCGGTGCGGCACCACGACCCCGCCGTCCGCGGTTTCGCCAGCGACAACTACGCCGGCGTCCACCCCGAGGTGCTCGCCGCGATCGCCCTGGCCAACGACGGCCACCAGGTCGCCTACGGCGAGGACGCCTACACCGAACACCTGCAGGCCGTCTTCCGCCGCCACTTCGGCGACCGCGCCGAGGCGTACCCCGTCTTCAACGGCACCGGCGCCAACGTCGTCGCCCTCCAGGCCCTGCTCCCGCGCTGGGGCGCGGTCGTCGCCGCCGAGAGCGCCCACATCAACGTGGACGAGGGTGGCGCCCCCGAGAAGCTCGCCGGCATCAAGATCCACACCGTCCCCACCCCCGACGGCAAGCTCACCCCCGCCCTGATCGACCGGCAGGCCTGGGGCTGGGGCGACGAGCACCGCGCCCAGCCGCTCGCCGTCTCGATCACCCAGTCCACCGAACTCGGCACCCTCTACAGCGTCGACGAGGTCCGGGCGATCTGCGAGCACGCCCACGAACGCGGCATGCTCGTCCACATGGACGGCTCCCGGCTCGCCAACGCCGCCGCCTCCCTCGGCGTCCCCTTCCGGGAGTTCACCACCGACGCCGGAGTCGACGTCCTCTCCTTCGGCGGCACCAAGAACGGCCTGCTGCTCGGAGAGGTCGTGGTCGTCCTCGACCCCGACAAGGTCCGCAACCTCAAGTACCTGCGCAAGATGTCGATGCAGCTCGCCTCGAAGATGCGCTTCGTCTCCGTCCAGTTCGAGGCCCTCCTCACCGGCGACCTCTGGCTCCGCAACGCCGGCCACGCCAACGCGATGGCCCGCCGCCTGGAGGCCGCCGTCCGCGACGTCCCCGGCGTCACCGTCGTCCGCCCCGTCCAGGCCAACGCCGTTTTCGCCCTCCTCCCGCGCGAGGTCAGCGAGCGCCTCCAGAAGCGCTACCGCTTCTACTTCTGGGACGAGCACACCGGCGAGGTCCGCTGGATGGCCGCCTTCGACACCACCGAGCAGGACATCGACGCCTTCGCCGCCGCGATCGCCGAGGAGATGGCCCGCCAGGACTGAGCCGGCCCGCACGGCTCGCCGGCTACGCACGCCGGATCGGGGACGGGACGCCGTTTGCACCCGCCGTCGATCCGGCGTAGTGTTGACTGGTCGCTCGGCAGGGAGCACCGGACACGCAATCCGTGTGGACGGTCCCGGGGCGGCCAATCCCCTGAGAAACCAGTTCGATGATCCGTGACGGGTCGCGTTCCTT